>CAYUNU010000149.1:1006-8066 GCA_964446195.1 uncultured Porphyromonadaceae bacterium
ATGGATCCTGTTGGAAAACGAATTGATCCAGGGACTACATACCTATCCAAAGATCGTTTTTATATTGATGTTAATACGGTGGATCCCTTCACTTCACTTGAACAGTATGGTTTAAGTGTTAGTGAAGCCCAAAACATTGATCTCAGTATGTATGATTTTCCATCTGTTTGCTTGTGGTATGCCGAGAATGAAGGTTATGGGGGTGGCAATGCTGAAAACACTACCCTCGGTGCTGTAAATGAGATGAAGATCATTAAGGACAAGGGGTTCCTTAAATATAGCAGAGCTGCAGTCCGATTGGTGCCGGATTCATACCTGCCGGATAATCAGCAGGGATGGTGGGATGATGAGCATTGGCAAATGGAAGAGACAGATAGAAATGCCAGTCAAAATGGACGTTATGTCGAACCCTATGAAACCTCAGAGAAATGGGGAAAGGCTGTGACTGATCTGGGTGGTATTCCTTTAACATATTTTCAGGCAGGATTTAGGTCGGAAGATTATGCCAAAGCTAAACCGGAGCACATGTTGTTCAACAAAACCTATGCCTGGAGAGGTAGCCCTCAGGACACTTTAAGTGATTTATTTACAACATGGAACACTACCTGGTCGAGAAACAGAACAGTATGGGGATATGATTATTCCGACCCTGATTTTCTGAAGCATCTTAAGGAGGTATATGAAAACCTGGCAACAGGCGGGATAAAAGGCCTGATGTTTGATTATCCCGGTTATGCCTGGTCTTACGGTGGAGGGATGGAGGATAAGTATTCAACTACTACCGAAGCCTACAGAAATATTTTCCGAATGCCTTATGAGGGACTTGGTCCCGGATCCTATGTTCACGAAAGGAATATGGAGAGAGGAACAGATATATCTATCGGCTATGTTGCATCCATGAGAACGGAGAATGATACTGATATGATGGATGAGACAACTGTCACCCGATGCGGCCTTCGCTGGTATAAAAATCGTGTTCTTTATAATCAGGATACAGATTCTAAGAACATAGCCCGCCTACAGGATAATAGAGACCATGTCAGATCGGTTCTAACAATGGCTTATGTAACAACTGGCAGATTACTTTTGGCAAATAGCTTTGCCCAATTTACGGATGAAACCATATGGGACATAACAAGAACTTTTCCTTATCATACAGAAAACAAAAGTGCAAGGCCGGTTGATGCTTTTGTTGCTGATTTTCCTGCAGTTTATGATTTTGAAGTGAGTGATGGGTGGCATCAAGTAACTTTTTATAATCCTGATCTTGAACAAAATATGAAAGTTGCGATAGATATTTCCGGAAAAACGGTTGATGGTGCTTTGAATCTTGACTCAGAAAAAGAATATTTTGTTTACGATTTTTGGAATGATAAGTTCCTTGGGGTAATTACCGGTGGGGGTAGGTTGGAGCAAACACTGAGACCTGGCGAGGCGCGAATGATGTCGCTAAGGGAAAAGGTCGATCATCCTCAGGTAATATCTACTAATCGTCACATCATGCAGGGCTATCTTGATATGGATAATGTGGCATGGAATAAAAAAAGGAAAACTCTTACTGGGATCAGTAAGGTAGTTGGCAAAGATCCCTATGTTATTACGATAGCATCCAATGAATTTGTTCTGGAAAATGTTAAAACAAATAATCCTGATGTAAAAATATCATTCATTAAATCCGATAATGGATTGATAAAAATAACAATTGAATCTTTGGAAAATGCCCCTGTTGAATGGGAGATACAATACGGTACTTAGATTTTGAGACGCAATTATTCGTCTCAACAAGAAAGGGCCATATTGACAGTATAATTTTACAAATAAAAAATCCAATGACTATTAGAACTACCGTAATCGCTGTTTTTTTAATTCTTATCAATGCAAGCAGTTTTTCTCAAATCCTGGCACCTACGCCACCTATGGGTTGGAATAGCTGGAATTGTTTTCAGGAGAAAATCAATGAGCAGCAAATAAAAGAGATTGCCGACGCCATGGTATCATCAGGCATGAGGGATGCAGGATACCAATATCTTGTTCTGGATGATGGATGGATGGCTCCTGAGAGAGATGCTAATGGCCGCTTGCAGGCCGACCCTGAAAAGTTCCCATCAGGAATGAAAGCTATTGGGGATTATATACACAGCAAAGGATTGAAATATGGTATTTACGAGTGTAGGGGATATCTCACCTGTCAGAGATTACCCGGTAGCTTCGAGCATGAAGTGGAAGACATGGCCAGTTTTGCAGAGTGGGGAGTTGATTATATCAAACTTGATGCTTGCTATGCAGAAAAGAATGGTCGTTTGACAACAGATGATCTACAGGTTTACAAGGATGCAATTGAGAAGACAGGCCGACCAATGATTCTTAGTATCTCTGATTTTGGAAATGGGGCATGGGTATGGGGAGGAAAGAACTATGGTCAATTATGGCGTACCGGCTACGATATTTATCCCTGGATAGAAAATGTATATCATCATGCCGAATCATCAGGAGGAGATTCGCGTATCCATCCGGCTTTTAATGGCTTATGGCAATTTGCAGGACCTGGTTATTGGAATGACCCGGATATGCTTCAGATAGGTAATCTGAAGTCGGCAGATGAGGATAGAATTCATATGAGTTTGTGGTGTATGTTGGCGGCTCCCTTGATGGCTGGTAATGATTTAAGGATTATGTCGGATACAATTAACCAGACTCTTATTGCACCAGAGGTAATAGCAGTTAATCAGGATCCTAGGGGCCATCAGGGCTATAAGGTTTTTGATAATGGGAAACAGCAGGTGTATAATAAGCCATTGAGTGATGGGACAACAGCTGTTTTATTGTTTAATAAAGACACTGCCCCGGCCAATGTTAGTGTCTCTTGGGAGCAAGTGGGGCTGAGCGGAAAACAAAAAGTTAGAGATTTGTGGGCTCAAAAAAACCTTGGATCCTTCAAAAATGGTTTTACTGCCTGGCAACTTCCTCAACACGGACAGTTTCTCATTAAGGTTGGAAAAAGTGGCAAGGATCAGATTGAAGGACCAAAACCAATGGAAGAAGAAAAGTATGTGGCTGCAAAAAACGGCTTTAGCTATTTGAGTGATTTATATTATATCATGAAATACGGCCAGGCACCATATAATGATCAGAATCCAGACGGAGACTCAATTGTTGTTGATAATCAGTTGTATGGTAAGGGCATTTCCACTCAGAATGGGACTATCCTTTTATATAAGATGGCTGGTAACTCTTTTCGCTTCAGAGCAATGGTAGGCTTGGATGGCTCTTATTCAGGTGATGGTACAGGTCGCTTTAAAGTTTTAAATGAAGATGCCTTTGGAGGCAAGGTGTTATACGACAGCGGCTTGATGACAAAAGATTCTGCAGGTCAGCAGATAGATATTGATGTTCGTGGTATGGATTGTATATTCCTCAAGTTTGAAGGGAAAGAAGGAGCCATAGGGAGCTGGGCAAATGCTCGATTAGTTGGCTCATGGGATGAGCATACAGTCGTTTATAAAGAAGCTTATGTCGATAGCATTATCAGCAAAACTGAGTTGATTCCTATCAAAATATCTGGTGAGAAGGATAACAGGATAAATATTGTGATTGTTAATAGATGGGAAAAAACTGATGAGAACCCCTACAATAACCCAGGTATGCGGGCTGAGTTTGTGAAAGATGTTGAGGAATCACTCTTGGCTGCTTTAACTCCAGGTGATCCCAGGGCACAAACGGCTTACGCTAATTACAAGGATTTTTTCAATTTGTATGCTCTTTGGTGGCCTGATACTCCCATGTGGAGAGATGGGGTGGAGACTGATTTGATGGATGCCATAAGGGATCGCATATTTTTGCCCTGGAAAGATGAGCATCATGGATGGGTAACTTTCCTATTAATGCCTAACCGTAATGGCGGTGGGGGTGGTGCTGCCAGGAATATGCAAACCCGAACAGGTAATGCCTTAATTGTGGGAAATGCAATTGGGAAAATGCTGCATGAAATTTCTCATACTTGCTCTTCTATTGGTGATGAATATGCTGGTTTTGCCAAGGATACATTGGCCCGACCAACATATACTGTGACAAAAAATGTTGATCCAGCCACAATCAAATGGAGAGCTTGGATTGATGAGGACACACCTGTTCCAACACCTTACATCAGGAAGTATATAAATAAAATTGGGGCTTATGAGGGAGCTCAGTATCACCTATTAAACTATTACAGACCCAGTGCACAGGGATGTATTATGGGCGCGGGCGTTTTTGATAACACCGAAGAGATGTGTTCAGTTTGTGAGCAGCGACTTTCAATGAGAGTATATGAGTTGGTCAACCCAATTGAAAATCCTATACCTTTTGAGAATGAATTGGTAATTCAAAAAGAACAGTCAGTTAGATTCTCCATAAAGCGTGTTAAGCCTGAGCCGGATACTCAGGAAGTCAAGTGGATTCTTAATGGAGAAGTTATTGCAGAGGGTGTGGATAAAATTGATGTAATACTTGAAGCTGATAAGGGTTACGACCTTGTTTACAGCCTGAGAGATACCACATCAATGATAAGAGAGGATCCACCTTATGGTCAGTTTCCTTATCGTGAGCATAGGTGGAGAATAAATCCTGATATTCCTCTACAGCAGGAGTCGTGGACCTTCGTTTGGGAGCAAACGGAACACAATTTTATAGATGGGAAAAGGTATGAAGCAGAAAAAACAAGGTTCTCTTCCGAAGATTCTAAAATTATAAACTTTGGAGGAGCCAGCGAACTCAAATATCTCCAGGTTAATAGTGGGGGAAATAATGTTGATTGGCTTATAAATGTTAAACAAACAGGTACATATGCCCTGGTCTTCAGCTATGCCAGTCAAACATCAAAATTCGTCGATTGTGATCTATATCTTAATAATGAACTATATATGGAGGGCTTTGATTTCCCTAGAACTGTTCCATTGTTTACCGGCTGGACCGGACGATTGATAAATATTGAACTAAAAGAAGGGAACAATACTATCAGTTTAAAACCCAAGGATAAATTAAGTGTTAATATTGATTATTTGTGGGTTCCGGAGCTGCCAACGAAGCAAAAAACAGCAAACCTTGTTAATGTTCCGAATTTAGCAAATACTGTAGAAGGATCTGCTAAGATGAAAGGTGCAAAGAAAGCCCTGTCACCCGATAAGATCAAATCTTCAAATCTTGTTATGTGGCTGGATGCCAGTGATATTGATCTGGATGTAAAAACTCCTTACCAGGGCTGGATAGAAAAAGTCAGTGGTAAGAAGGGGCCGGATATCGTGTTTAAACCAAATGTTCTCAACGGAAAAGGGGTTGCAGCATATGAAATTGTATGGCTTAGCTCTCTTGGGCAAGCGGTGAATGAGTTTCAGACAATTACCATGGTATATAAAGAAAGCGATATGTCTTTTAAAGGAACAAGTCCCTTCAGGGATCTGGATAAGTATATTGGTCGGGCAGATCATGATGTTAACGCAATCTTTGATTCAGAGGTGTCTGATCTAACTAAAAATGGAAGAGTCTTTTTAAATGGAAAACAGATTGATCCATTTTCCACACCAAATCCCATGAAATTTTGCATTTTAACCATAGAGCTATCAGAAAAGGTAGCTAAAGAGTTTAAATATACGCAAGGTTACTGGGAAGGAGACCTGGCTGAAATGGTGATATTTGATGGTAAACTAAGTGATAAAGAAAGACAGAAGATAGAGAATAGTATGATGGCGAAGTGGGGAATATTCAAGTGAGCAATTATTATTAAAATATATTAATTGGTATGGGCAAGTTTAGAAAGCATAGAGGTTTCATTTATCTAATGCTCCTGCTGCCTATCTGTTTATCCTGGAGCTCCAATGAAGATGCAGATGAACTTTTCAAATTATTCAAAAACCCTCCTGCAGAAGCTAAAGCTTTTGTTCGTTGGTGGTGGAATGGTAATCGGGTAAACGAGAAGGAGGTTCTCAGGGAATTAGATCTTCTCAGGGATGCCGGATTCGGAGGAGTGGAGATCAATCCTATTGCGATGCCTCCTGTCACCGGAGAGCCTATGCAGAAGCAGCTGGAGTGGTTGAGTCCGGAATGGAACCAGGTTTTGAAAACTGCCTGTGAAGGAGCGAAAGACAGAGGCATGATTGCCGATCTGCTTGTGGGCTCTGGCTGGCCCTTTGGTGGCAGATTTCTTAAGCCTGACCAAACTATTCAAAGAATAGCAGTAAACTACAAGGACATCAGTAGGGACTCAAGGGGTAAGATACAAGATGTAAGTTATGAAAAGCAATATATAAGGTTGAGGATTAGGGAATTAGAGGACGATCTTCCTGAGGAGTATCTTCGTGGCCGGATGGAGAAGGAGTCGGAAAGGAAATTGGTGTTCGTGCGTTTATTTCCTGTTAACCTTAGTGATACTGCAGAGATAATTGACCTGATGCCAATGGCTGATAATGGAGTGATCAGTTTTGAAATTCCTGATGGGGAATATCGTTTGGCATGGGGAGTATTGCAAAGGGGATACAGGGAGGTAGTTTATGGTACTCTTGGGGCGGATGGGCCAACTATGAATCATCTGGATAAGGACGTTGTACAGGCTTTTTTGGAAAGACTGCTTGTAATCGAACGAGAGCTTGGTATCCCTTTAGATCAATTAATAAGAGCACTGTTTGCCGACAGCATGGAATTGGCAGGTTCAAACTGGTGTGATGATTTTGCCGAAGAATTTTTGTCCAGGTGTGGGTATGAGTTGGAACCTTATTATCCTTTCATTTTTTACTATTCCAATAAGCCCTACCCATTTGAAATTGTTGATCCTGGTTTTATGGATAAGATATTACGAGCGAACTATGATTATAATAGGGTTTTGGTTGACCTTTTTCATGAAAGGTTTACTACTGTTTTCGAGGATTTCTGTAGAGATAATGGAGTGTTATGCAGATATCAGGCATATGGAAACCCTTGGTTAATGGGTATTCTTGATGGTTTCATGAAAGTGGATATTCCTGAAAGCAATAATTGGTTTTATGTACAAAATTCTAGTCCGGATGCAGAAGATTATTATACCTGGGTTAAG
>CAYUNU010000150.1:0-4703 GCA_964446195.1 uncultured Porphyromonadaceae bacterium
TGGCGGGAGAGCTGTTTGCAAAGAAGCAGGTATTGTTTTGGCAGGCGGGCACAGGATTGACAGCCCTGAGCCCATCTTCGGACTAGCAGTAACCGGTCAGGTGGATATTGATAAACTGAAGAGAAACGACAGTGCCACTGACGGGTGCAGGCTATACCTAACCAAGCCTTTGGGAGTGGGAATCTTATCGACAGCCCAGAAGAAGGGACTACTCAAAGATGAGCACGCTTCTATTGCTCCTGATTATATGTGTAGGCTGAATTCCATTGGAGTAAAGGCCATGACTGACGTAACTGGATTTAGCCTGATAGGACATCTTAGTGAGATGTGTGAAGGTAGTGGGCTTACTGCAAATATTGACTTCGACAAGATTCCAAAGCTCGATATGCTTGGAGAATATATTGAGCAAAAATGCATGCCCGGCGGAACTTTTAATAATTGGAATAATTACGGCAAGAGGGTTGACCTGGCAGACGAAGCTTACATGCCTATCCTTTGTGATCCCCAGACCAGTGGTGGCTTGTTGATAGCTGTGGAAGAGAGTGCATGTAAAGAAGTGGAATTATTACTCCAACAAAATAATCTTGAGAACCATAGCTTTGGAGTTTTAACAACATCATCTGACTTATTGATTCGTGTGAGATAAGTCGCTAAGCATTAAGAATCATGTTTTTTGTTTCATGAGCCAATCTAAGCTCATGTAAATCAGCCGCTCTCAGCATAGGTGCATGATGATCACGCAGCTCTTCAATATATGCCAGAGCTGCCTGCATAAGGCGTTCCTTCTTGATGTAAAGCACAAAATTAGGAATCATTATTCCCTGTAGAGTTTGAGTAACCCAAGCAGGGCTATATCCTGCCTCTCTTTTAAGTGGAGCAAATATTTCGTCTTGAATATTTTGGATCTTAGCAGCTGATATTTTTACTAAACCCGGGATATCTGATTCGCATTGATCATTGATAGGCACCAAACCTTCAGATTTATGGATAGACATCCCGGCAGACGAGCCACCAACAGTTGTTCCACCCATTCCCGGAGGGGCTCCTCCTTCTCCTCCCGGTCCATAATCACTCGGCCGTTTCCCACGGGGGCCTTCACCAGGTGCAGGACCCTCAGGTCTCTTACGTCCGCCAGGACCTTCCTGACTTTGGTTTAACACCGGACGATATGGGCCACTCTGATCTGCATTACTCCCACTGGATGGACGTCCCATTTGAACAGGATTACCATTTTTATAAGCAGAATAATTTAGATCTACTCCCAGATCATGTCGAATACCAACCCCTGTAGTACTACATTTCCTTTCAAACATTCCATGCCATCCGTCAAAGCAGGCTGCTGCATTGGTTGACTGACCCGGATGACCATCATTCCACTCTTTCCCGGTGACTCTTGCACCTATATCATAAGCCATTATTGTGCCGTCATGAGTAAGATCATTGATCGGAAATCCATTAGGTTTAAACCCACCGGGCAGTACATCCGGCATAGATGGCAAATCTGGCAATCTTCAGGGTACTTTATCTCTGCTTTACCCTCTTTGTTTAAACGGATGACATCGGTGGGGCAGGTTTTTACACACTCCCCGCAACCGATGCATCCGTTGATTCTATCAATTGCCATAACAATTAGTTATTCCTTACTAATCGAACATAGTTGTAGAATCTCTCCCCTCCCTCCCCAAGAGGTCCATCCTCATTTTTGGTGTCGAATCTCACCGCTCCGGCACCATGGGAATCCTCACCGTTACCATCAACTGCCCGTCCGAAGGAGACGTACCATGCGTAGTAATATGGTTGATTACTGGTAAAATTAGCAGAAGTGCTGGTCCAGAAGTACGGGTAGTCATCATAACCCGCTTCACTTTGGATCATTGTAACGTTAAAAATCGGATCAATGGATGGACCTATTTTTGTGATATCAGTTGCATTGATAGAATAAGAATAATTAACAATTCCCTGAAGTTCTTTAACATTCGGTAATCGCCAGTCGGAGTGTCCTGCAAAGGTTGAATTTTCGGCATAAGTCAGAGCATCTTCCCAGTCTAAGCCTTCACCGGTATCATCCTGGGTCCACATCAAACCGGTTCCATAATCAGTAATCGTACCATCGCCATTATCAACAAACTCATTCTCTCCATATACATCTCCGCGAACAGCTCTTACATGTTTGGCTAATGGATTCCCCATTGGAGGAGGGCCCCCATCACCAGGGCCACCGTCTTCACCCAGATTGCCTCCGTCACCTTCTCCTCCACCTCCCATATCTGATCTCGCAGGATAAGCTTTAATATGACCGGTTACATGATTTACTCCAAAAGCAGCATTGTCTTGGCCCTCTGTGGTTAAGCCCACATATCTGTTACTTGACCAGAACTGCTCCGATTTGTCGATAACTCCGGTAGCCAGTTTAAAATAGCTTGTGTCCAGATATGGCCAACCTCGACCAAAATCACTTATTGAAAAAAGCTCTTTTAAACTCGGTATCCTCCAATCGTCATAGCCGGCCAATACCAGATCTTCGCAATATTCTATGGCTTCATCATAAACCAAACCATCTGGAATCGGAATTTCTTCCCACATCAAACCGGTGTTATTATCTGTTATAGTGCTGTCACCATTATTGGTGTAGCTCATCGCACTACCTTCCATATAGTTTGCATCCTGACCATAAAGAGCATCACCCTCAACAAGGCCACTAAGCTCCTCACCATCATTATCATAAAGATAGATCTGCCCTGTGGCTACCATTGGGTAGCTATAAACTACCTGATTATCATCAGGATCATCGTCCCGCTCACAACTCAGAATGCTTAATGAGAATAGCATTGCTATTACAGGAAGCATCAACAGATTTACTTTTTTTAGTTTCATATCAGTGATTTTTAAATTTTAATCTGATACGAAAGTATTTAGATAGGAGCTATCGATAAAAAATTATCAATGGTTCAGGAGAATTCATCAACCAATTGTACAATTATCCCTTCACTATACAGGTTAACTTATTTGAGAAATTGTCACTTTTAGCGCATCAAAAGCAATCAGGAAGATTCATCGATACCATTAATTGAACATTTTCCCGATAGTTAAATAAACTGCCCTGTTCCTCATTCTGTCACCCTCAGTTAACAGCATGTTAGTCAGGCTATTCTTGAAGTTAACGCTAAGGAACACCTTATTGAACTCAAAGCCCAAACCATAAACCAGCCCCCCCTCAAGTGGGTCATAGTCGTTGGTAAAATCAATAGTCTGCTTATTCACCGACCCCGCAAAATGATAAGCAAAGTACCCTCCAAAAGAGGCAAAGAACCTCAAATCGACACTTGGCTCCGGCTCAACCGACAACAATAAGCTGATTGGGGTTGATACGCTATGCATTCTAAAATTTCCATCCTGATGTTTGCATTCAAAATACGAGTATAATACCTCAGGCTGCAGGAAAAGTTTTTTAGTCAATTTAATCTGACTGGTCAATCCGGCCTCACCATTATAACCTGCTTTAGCTTTATAAAACTCATTTGGATAAATATTTGAACCGCCACCCACGCTAGCCTTTACACCCAATCTGAAAAAGGGATTATCCCCGCTGGCAAGCTCAGGGCTGGCCCCAATACGCGACCCTAGCTCATCTCTGTTAGCCAGATCAAAGGTAAGGTCGAGCAGCATGGATGCTATCTTTTCCATTCCGGGATAATCCAGGGTCTCTCTATCGTCTTCAGGTTTGTGGTAAGGCCCGACTATTCCTGAGGTAACATAAACTGCAGGAATCCCTACTTCACCAAAGGGTTTGGTGTCGGTGTACATCGAAGTTGCGCCACCTGTTCTTTTTATTTTCAGCTCATATTTTTCAGCATGAGGCATCAGGATATCTGCACCACCTTCCACATCTTCCATAGCGCCCATAATCACAGAACCACTCTCTGCTAATCGGCCAACCATATCAATACTCATCATAACCTTGATCTGGTCGATAGGTACAATTTTCTGTTTCACGAACCATCCTGATCCAATCAGTCCGCTTTCCTCGGCATCAAAAGCTACCAGGACAACAGACCTTTTAATTTTACTCCTGTTTTTAGCCAGCACCCGGCCAATTTCCATCACGGTTGCTGTGCCTGAAGCATTATCGTCAGCACCATTATAGACTACCTTTTTACCATCCTCAATTTTGTATGAAATATGATCATAATGGGCACCAAGAATTATGTACTCATCTTTTAAGTTCGGATCACTACCCTCAACTATGCCAACAACATTTCTTCCTTCCAGCACAGTTTGCCCTATCCTCGCATTAAAAGGGTGAAAATAATTATCGCCAATTTTATCCAAGCCACATTCGCCAAAATAATCTGCAATATAGTGGGCTGCCTTAAGTCCTGATTCAGTAGCCAGCCCCCTACCCTCCAGTGAGTCACTGGCAAGAAAATAAACATGTTCTTTTAATACTTCTGCCTTGATAGCAGTTTGTGCATTAACACTTCCGGAAAAACACACCAGAAACACAACAAAGATTAGAATTGTCTTTTTCATAAAAATCAGGATAAAAAATTAATAAGCGATAAAGATACAAATTGTATAAACAGATAGGTAGAGACAGATGACAATCTGTCTACGCATTGAAAACCGCAAAACAATCGTGGTGGGATACAGAGACAGATGACAATCTGTCTACGCATTGAAAACCGCAAAACAATCGTGGTGGG
>CAYUNU010000150.1:4803-5067 GCA_964446195.1 uncultured Porphyromonadaceae bacterium
ATACAGAGACAGATTATCATCTGTCTCTACTGATCTTTAATACACCTGATAGGCAGATAATGCCTGGTGGAGCTATACCCATCCCAAAAGCGTCCGTCTTCTCGGAACAAAGTCATTGTATAGACATCAATCCTTGCATTATTAATATCAGGAGCTATTGAGGAGGACATGAAGTTCATGCTTTCGTAGGTTTCATGAAAAGTATAGATCGTATCGATAATTATCATGTTTTGGGAAACAGTATAATAGTCACCATACCCAAGG
>CAYUNU010000150.1:5167-8026 GCA_964446195.1 uncultured Porphyromonadaceae bacterium
CGTATCGATAATTATCATGTTTTGGGAAACAGTATAATAGTCACCATACCCAAGGTATAATCCATTATAATCAGCAGACCCGCCAAAGGCCAGCTCTGATATTTGGCCCGGGCCTCCAATATTGTCGATTAACTGTTCAAGATCCTCTTTTGTTGGGATATGCCAGCCGCCAGGGCAAACCTCATCTTCTTTATCGTCAAATCTATCGCTAATCACAGATGAGGTGTGGTATAATTTACCAACTGATTCACACCACTCTGCCTTTTCAAAAAGACAAATGGACGTCTCTACACCCGATTTCGATTTCCAGGGAACTTCATATCTCAAATTCTCAGCCATCCACCATTGCGTCCCTATTTGCACAGTCCCATAAACCTCCCCATCACGATTATCGATGATATAACCGGTAGGATTTTCATAAGGACTAACCGTAATCTGACCATAGGTTTTAGTTGTTACCTGAAAATTATCCATAGCCTGCAGAGTTATTCCGTACACACCCGGCTCAGTAAATTGGTGAAAGTATATCTTATCCTGACTGAAAGGTGTATCCCACTCACCATCATTGTTCCAGTCCCACCTAAGAAATATCTGCGAAGGAGGTAGATTATCATCACTGGAAGCCCAGCAATCGAAATAAAATTGTGTATGAATATTTCCGTATGGGATGCTAACCAGGAAAAATGGCTCCGGGGGGAGGTTTTCTGCTGCAGCAAATATTTCAACGAAGTGGGTATTCTCCAGAGATGAGTGTTCCATGATAATCTTACAGCCAACTTGATTTTTACCTTCACTCCTGAAAACGTATTCAAATTGTTTTTCTCCTGATGGTTCAGTCCATACCGGATTGTTTGGCATCAGCCACGACGTTTTAAATCCAGCATCAGGATCTGAACTATATTGAGAATCAGAAACATCAAATACCACTGTATCGCCAACCGCAATATCTTGTGGCATCCACGAAACTTCAACCTGAATAAGAGTATCTGTTTTGTGAACAATAAGCTCCTTACTCACCGAGCCAACACGTTTTGATGGATCTTTCACCTCGAGTTTTGGATTAAAAAAACCTGCCTTCTGATATTTTTTTGCAACAATTTTGATGGTATCAAAATCTGTATCCCAATAGCCATCACCCTCGAAATCCCATCTGAATAATAAGAGATCCAGCGAATCCTCATAATCTATAGTTGAGCTGGCATCAAAAACAAATTCCTGGGTAAAATTTCCTGATTCAGGTGTAATAAGGAGATTCGGTTTGGGGGAAGAAAAGCCCTGTTCAATTTTAAGGTTTTTAGTAATTATTTGAGAATTACCTTTCCCATCAGTATAATGAAGATTTACTGTATAATCTCCTGATGTAAAAAACCTCTTGCTGCTTGAACTCATAGAGCTAAATTCAGTATCCCAGATAGAATCACCATTCCAATCCCAGCGATAAAACAGCTCCGGGCTTTGTGACGATTCCGTCATGTTAACATTAAATTTCAGAATATCGGTAGTTTTTGCCTCCAGAGGTTCAAACTGGAAGCTCAGATCATCGGGAAACTCATAGCTATGCTTTTCACAATTTAAAAGACAGCTTATTAGTAGAATACCGGCTAATATGTATTTTATCTTAGACATTAATTACTGAATGTCAGGTTTTTATAGATAGTCTCTCCTTTTTTCACCTCAACCTTTCCACTTGCCCATTTAGTTCCCCACTGTCCTCCCGGGAAACCACCCCATAGACAAGTATCACCTGCTGCAGAACAGGTAATTCCGGCCTGGAAATAATACTCACCATCCTCCAATTTGAAACCATAGGAGGATAATAAATCGGAGACATTAGCACTTTTCAAAAAATACCCGCTATAAAGTGAATGGGCATCCTCGGCTATACTTAGATCAACTCTATGTATTTTATTTTTCGGAACCCCACCTTCGGGCAAGGGGAAATTGAAAACAATATTTCCAAGATTCTCATTGATATCCACCTCAGTGCCACCATTACCACCTCCGTTACCATCATCAATTTCAGGCTCACAGCCACAAAAGCCAGCAAATAATATTGCTATTATGCCAACTAATAAGCTGATCCTAAAAGGTATGTTAATTCTCTCTTTTCCCATAATGATCTAAAAAGCCCAGATGTCTGGTTTTATCGCCATAAGCAAGTTCATCCAGTGTGGTATTTGATAACTCAAGGTTTGAAACCTGATATGAAATCAAGGATGAGAAAACCCCTACCCCATTTGTGATATTGGTATATTCGCTAAAAGCTGTATTTAGATTATTCCCACCTATTTCAGAGAAGAGGAATAAGCCGTATTCTTCTCCTCCTATAAGCAGTTCAAATGTTACATTAACAATTTCCCTGGTAGCCACTACTGTGGAGTCCACCTGGGTGAGGCATTCCTCAAAAAACCTGTTCCCGTTAACATTCCTTTCAAACATTTCCATGGACGCAAACTCAGTAAAAATCTGGGAATTAAAGTTTATATCATTAAAAGAAATGCCAGAGGGGGTTTGCTCCTGATAAATAACCTTAAAAAATGTTTGGTACACCCCGGCATTCTCAGCTGGTTCCCACCTCATAGTATATTGGGTGCCCGTTTGCAAATTAATCTTTCTTTCAGGTATCAGCTTAGAGTCGTGTACAATAACATCACCCGGAATAGTGGTCCACCCGCTTGATATTCTATCATCCCTCGCAAAATGAACATAAACGGCATAAGAATATTTTGCTTTTGGAGCGAATACAGCTCTATACACAGCTAGTCCTTCTATCGGGAAGAATCCCGAATCTTTCACTATCTCTTTATCAGGATAAAAATGAAAAACATTTTCCAACTCCTGATTTTCACTCCACTCTTC
>CAYUNU010000151.1:0-7991 GCA_964446195.1 uncultured Porphyromonadaceae bacterium
AAAGAATAAGGGAAGTCGCTCTTGTCAATTCCTCTTTTATAGTTTGGTTTTGCACCCATTTCAAAACTCAATTTCGCCCCATTCATGATTTCATCATATTTCAAGTAATTTTTTGAATATGACTTTCCATTTATGTTCAGCGATTGAACAAATCTGTTCGATCTACCATTTTTGGGAGCGTCAATTTCAATTGTTTTTCCATTCTCAAGACTGACTGTAATCTTCTTGAAAAGCGGAGCTCCTAACACATATTCATCCGCAGCAGGACAAACAGGATAAAAACCCATTGCACTAAACACATACCATGCTGAAGTCTGTCCGTTATCCTCATCACCACAATAGCCATCCGCCTGGGGAGTGTATAAACGATCCATAACTTCACGCACCCAATGCTGTGTTTTCCATGGTTCACCAGCATAGTTGTATAAATAGATCATATGTTGAATCGGCTGGTTTCCGTGTGCATAATTTCCCATATTCATGATTTGCATCTCGCGAATCTCATGAATTGTTCCACCGTAATAACTATCGTCAAAAATCGGTGGTACAACAAAAACTGAATCCAACATATTTATGAATTGCTTTTGTCCTCCCATTAATCCAACCAAACCTTCAATGTCATGGAATACTGACCATGTGTAATGCCAGCTATTGCCTTCGGTAAAGGCATCTCCCCATTTGAAAGGGCTAAAAGGCGCTTGGAAAGTTCCATCTTCATTTCTTCCTCGCATCAAGCTAGATTCCTTATCAAAGACCTTTTTATAGTTCTGACTTCGCTGGGCAAATATTTCTATTTCTTTCTCAGGCTTACCGAGCTTTTTCCCTAGTTGGTAGATGCAGAAATCTGCAAATGCATACTCGAGAGTTCGGGCCACGTTTTCATTGATTCCAACGTCATAAGGTATATATCCCAATTTGTTATAATAATCAACCCCATAACGACCAACAGAATGCATAGGCCCCTCATTTTCTGAGTTTTTCAGAACCGCATCCCATAATGTTTCAATGTCATAGCCTCGACCTCCTTTTAGGTAAGCATCTGCCACAATAGTCGCAGAATTTGAACCAATCATACAATTCCGATGTCCCGGACTTGCCCATTCTGGTAAGAATCCACTTTCCTTATATGTATTGGCTAATCCCTCCTGTATCTTTTCGTTTAGGGATGGATACATCAAATTAAAGAATGGAAAAACAGCTCTGAAAGTATCCCAAAACCCATTGTCTGTAAACATATATCCCGGAAGAACTTCTCCATTGTAAGGACTATAATGAACTACATCACCATTTTCGTCAAATTCATAAAACTTTCGTGGAAACAGCAACACTCTATACAATGCTGAATAGAATGTTTTTATTTGATCATCGGTACCTCCCTCGACAGCGATTCTATTTAATTCTGTATTCCAAATATCTGCGCCTTTAGTTTTAAGCTCGTCAAAAGAATCGTTTGCCAATTCCTTCATATTGCGTTCAGCCTGCTCATAGCTAATAAATGAAGAAGCCACACGTGCATGAATTTTCTCGCCTTTCTTTGTACTGAAAGTTAGGGCGGCACCAACGTGATCATCTTGCAATTCACTCAGCTCATCTACCAAATGATCTTTGCTCCAAACACTGCTCTTTGTGAATGGCTTGTCAAAAATCACAACAAAGTAGTTTTTAAAATTCTCTGGTACTCCTCCACTATTACGAGTAGTATAACCAATCACTTTATTCTCTTCGGGTAAAAGTTTAATATATGAACCCCGATCAAAGGCATCAATCAAGACATGTGATTGCTCATTCTCAGGAAATGTGAATCTGAACATGGCTGCCCTTTCAGTTGGAGTGATTTCTGTAACAACGTCATAATCTGCTAAATAAACGCTATAGTAATGCGGTTTTGCCGTTTCTGCTTTATGTGAAAACCAGCTGGCTCTCTCCTTCTGCG
Source organism: uncultured Porphyromonadaceae bacterium (assembly GCA_964446195.1). GTDB lineage: Bacteria > Bacteroidota > Bacteroidia > Bacteroidales > UBA12481 > JAUVKA01. The sequence continues at coordinate 1,934 of CAYUNU010000151.1, forward strand.
AAATCTTCAAATCACCGGTCATCGGAAACAAAGAAAATTGACCGTAGTCATTGATCCACGGACTCGGCTGATGAGTTTGTTTAAAGCCACGAATTTTATTTGCATCATATGCGTACACCCATCCATTTCCCATTTCGGCGGTCTGGGGAGTCCAAAAATTCATCCCCCACGGCAAAGCAATCGCGGGATAAGTATTTCCATTTGATAATTTAAATTCTGAATCAGTCCCCATAAGAGTATTGACATAATCAACAGGCTGAAGCTTTTGGGCTACTGCTCCTGAAACAAATATAAAAGTCAGTAAGGCAATGGAAAAAATAATTCGTTTAGTCATTTTCTAAGATTAAAATTTACGTGTTGCAAATATATATCTTATGTTACTCCAATAAGAAGAATTGGCTATAAAACATGCAAAATCAGTTTGACAGTAGAAAACTGAAGCGTACATTTGCGAAGTTTGAGTATTGAATCCCACTTATATATTCACAAAAATTTAAAGCAATGTTGGTCATCAAAATCGCACGGTCTGTCATAATCATGGCATGTTTTACAACAATATTATTTCTATCTGGATGTTCGAATGAGCCTGAGTGGGTGGATGATCCAGCAGCTTTTGTTAATCCTTTTATCGGTACAGAGGGCGAACGTTCAATGACCGATGCCGCCAATACAGTACCTGGAGCAGTAAGACCTTTTGGTATGCTGTCTTTTGGTCCGGAAACTACATTCAGTGAAGATATGGAGGGACATCGCCGGTATAAGATGGTTAAAGATGATAATATGCGCCTTCCGGTTTCTCCAGGTGGTTATAATTATGCCGCAAGCCGGATAAGAGGATTCTCGTTAACCCGCTTATCAGGAACCGGATGCTTGGGTGCATCTGGCGATATTCCATTTCTACCCTTTACTAAAGAAATAAAGCATTCTCCGGATAACGATCCGATTGACCAATATTACAGCGCAGGATTTAGTCATGAGAATGAACAGGCGAGCCCAGGATATTACCAGGTTGGCTTAAGCAATGGAGTAAATGTTGAATTAACTGCAACAAACAGAACCGGAATTGCAAGGTTTCAATATCCAAAAGAAAAACCGGCTCGCCTTTTAGTTAGAACTTCATATTCTCAGTTAGGAAGTGGAAATGCATTTACGCATATCGATAAGGAAAAGGGTGAGATATATGGACAGGTTATTAGCGGGAATTTCTGCGGATATTTAGGCGAACAGAACCGTCGGGATTATTACACTTTGTATTTTATTGCCAAGCTGGACAAAGAGATTATTGAAACGGGTAGCTGGCAAGATGGGGAAGTTTTTCCTGGTGCAATCGAGGCTGAAGGTGGGATGCCATATGGAGAGCGAGGGATTCCTCTAAACGGTGAGGGTTCGGGAGTTTGGGTGAGGTTTGCAGGCGGTGATGATCTTGCTGTAAATATGAGAGTTGGTATTTCATACGTGAGTATCGAAAATGCACGTTTAAACCTTGAAGAAGAACAGGATGAGTTGGATAATATTGAGACATTAAAGCAAAAAGGATATGAAGCCTGGAAAAGCTCATTGGCAAAAATTAGGGTTGGGTCGCAAGATACCGCTTTACTGACCAGCTTTTATTCTGCACTTTATCATGCTCAATTTCATCCGAATATTTTCAGTGATGTAAATGGTGAATATGCCGGTTTTGATGGTAAGATATATCAGGTTGAAGGGCAGCAGAAGGAGCAATATGCCAATTTCTCCGGATGGGATGTTTACCGTTCTCAACTGCAATTACTCACTTTAACCCATCCCGAAAGAGCCAATGATATTGCACAAACGCTTCTTAATCAGGCTACTCAATACAATGGAGTTTGGGATAGATGGACGCATAACAATGGTCCTACGGCAGTGATGTGTGGGGATCCGGCAGCTATAGCCATCGCTAATTTTGTTGCGTTTGGTTGTGATAAGTTTGATGTTGAATCGGCCTACAAATCTCTCGTAAGGGCAGCTACAGTCCCTACTGATTATGACTTGAGTGATGTTGGTAAGCCAATTTTCTCGAGGGGGCAAAAACCATCATTAGATCAATGGCTTGAACTGAAATATATTTCTGATTCATGTAATGCCTGGGAAGGGGCATCTGAGACCTTGGAACAGGCAAGTGCATACTTTGCTTTGTCGCAACTATCAGAAAGAATGGGCGATGCTAAGTATCATGAGCTTTTCTTAGAACAATCGGGATATTGGAAGAATCTGTTCAATCCATTAGCTACCGAGACCGAGGGTTATATTCAGGGTAAAAATCCGGACGGCTCATGGAAAAGAAGGTTTAATCCTCATAATGGGGGGCTTTTTGTAGAAGGCAGTCCTCTGCAGTATTTATGGATGGTACCATTCGACGGTTGGGGTTTGTTTGAGAAGATGGGAGGGCCTGAGAAAGCCTCAAGCAGGCTGGATCGGTTCTTCCACAAAGAAGATGGATCCTGGGCTCTGTACCGAGCCGGAGGAGCATATTCAGATGTGTCAAATCAGCCATCCATTAATGCGCCCTGGATGTACCTTTTTGCAGGGAAAGCGTATAAGGCTCAGGAAACCCTTAGAGCTGCTATGTCTATTCTATGGAAGCCCACAACAACAGGTATTCCCGGTCAGGATGATTTAGGGCAAATGTCGTCATGGTATGTATTCACTGCTTTGGGTATGTATCCACTATATCCGGGTAGAGCAGATATGGTTTTGGGGAGTCCGGCTTTTCCATATGCTAAGATAGTAAGGCCACAGGGTGATATTCTTATTGAAGCCAGTAATGCTTCGGCAAAAAATATTTATGTTCGATCGCTCCGGGTAGATGGTGTTCAAAGCAATAAATCTTGGGTAGACGAAGGATTTATTACATCAGGAGGCAAGCTTAGTTTTATTATGGATAGTACTATCAATAGTAAGTTTGGAGGCATTGATCAATTACCGCCTTCATATTCCACACGCTAGTCAATCATAGAAAACAAAGTAATTATTTGCGTTTTCAGGGGATCTGTGTTGGACTTTTTGAGTAATAAATTATCTTTGGCTTAGACCAACTAAATTTATTATGAAAAACCTAATAAAGCTTCCTCTAACTTTTGTTACAGTTCTTTTACTAGTAGTTTCTTGCAGTAGTGATGAAGAGATTTTCAGGGATCTTTCCGATGATATATCCAATATTGTCACGGATGAAATACTGGATATAATTGAAGATTTAGGGATGCCTATTTACGAAGGTCAGAATCCTCCAAATATTGAAGGGATTTTCCTGGAAGCTCCTCACACTCTTAAGGCAAGTAATCAGGATGGAGATGAAATTGGGCATGTATATAACGACTGGAAATTTCATCTCTATAATCAGAATAATTCTAATCTGACAATTGATTTGGAGTATAAAACCAGTAGTTCTATTGGTGCGAGTTCAAAAAGTTACATTTCAGGATCAGGCAACAATTTTTCTGTTTTCCTTGAAGTCATTTCTGAAAAGGGCGAATATTCAGCTAAGATGGTTAGGATAATCTCGGGTCAAATAACTGAGGCCGGTATTGGCAATTGCCATATAGCCCTCTTTATGGTTGATAACTACGGAGATCCGGGCGATAATTACCTTGATAACGGAAGGGGTCGGATTTTATATGATTCGGATGGCTTAGCTGAAGTTCTGAGTGAATTTTAGTATGTATTAGTATTGGTTAAAAAATTAAACTCTGTGCAAAATATTTTCTCTGTAGAGCGCTTTTTTTCTACGATTATGATCTTTATGGTCGTATTGTTTTGTTCTTGTCAACAGGAATCACAAAAGTTAACCTCCTATGTGGATCCCCTTATTGGAACAGGGGATCATGGACATGTTTTTATCGGGGCTAATGTTCCCTTTGGAGCTGTGCAATTGGGGCCTACTCAATTTTCTGAAGGTTGGGATTGGTGTTCAGGATATCATTACAGTGATTCTACGATTATTGGATTTCAGCACACTCACCTGAGTGGAGCCGGGAGTGCTGATTTGGGTGATATTTCCCTCATGCCGGTTTGCGGCGAGGTTAAACTGACGCGTGGAAATCTGGAAGATTCTGAATCAGGAATATACTCCAAATTCACTCATGAAAGAGAAACAGCCCGAGCGGGCTACTACAGTGTCAACCTTGATCGTTTTAACATTGATGTAGAGTTGACAGCCACTACCCGCGTCGGTTTTCACCGCTATACATTCAATAAGCCGAAAGATAAAAGGGTTATCATTGATTTGGAGCATGGACTTGAAGACACTCCTGCTGAAACATTTATTGTTCAGGAGAATGATTCGACTATTTCTGGTTATCGAACTTCTACAGGTTGGGCACGGCACCATACCATGTATTTTACCGCCAGATTCTCGCAGCGGGTAACAGCTTTTGAAACTTCCGGTGCTATTGTGGAGACAAGAACAGAGACCCGGAAATTGAGCAATGCTTATTGTATTGCTCATTTTGATGATGAGGACAATACCCCATTATTGGTTAAAGTGGCACTCTCACCAATCAGTTCTAAAAATGCTTTGATGAATTTGGAAGAGGAATTGCCGGGATGGAATTTTGATCAAACGGTGCAGGAAGCTGACCTTGCATGGAACGCTGCCCTAAATAAAATCAGGATTAAATCAGAAGATGAGTCAGTTCTCAGAACTTTCTACACAGCACTTTTCCATACTATGGTAGCTCCTTCGGTGTACTGTGATGTGAATCGAGATTATTACGGAACTGATGGCGAAATACATCAGGATAATGATTTTATTAATCACAGCACTTTTTCGCTTTGGGATACCTATCGGACTGCTCACCCCTTAATGAATCTCATTCATCCTGAAAAAGTTGTGGACATTGGAAAAACGATGATGCACATTTTTGAAGAACAGGGAAAGTTGCCTGTTTGGCATATGATGTCAAATGAAACCAACGCAATGGTGGGTAATCCCGGGGCTATTGTTCTGGCAGACATGGTGTTGAAAGGGTTTGATATTGACAATCGGGCAGCTTATGATGCTTTAAAGACTTCGGCCATGCTTGATGAAAGGGGGATGAAATGGTTGAAGGAGTATGGATATATACCGAATGACAAAGAATCTTCTTCTGTGGCAAAAGCTCTGGAGTATGGGCTTGCCGACTGGGCGATTGCACAGGTGGCAAAAAAGCTTGGTGAAGATGAGGATTATGATTATTTCATTGCGCGGAGCAAGGCCTACAGGCATTATTTTGACCCTGAGACAAAAATGCTGCGGCCAAAAGATTCGGAAGGAAATTTCAGAACGCCCTTTGATCCTATATCCCTGGCTGATTATCGTGAAGGCAATGCCTGGCAATACACCTGGCTGGTGCCTCATGATATAAGCGGATTGGTTTCGCTTTTTGGATCAGAGAATGCCTTTATTGCTCAATTAGATTCCTTGTTTCTTGCCAGAGGAGAATTAAAAAATGCCCTTGATGTTACTGGTTTGATTGGACAATACGCCCATGGCAATGAGCCGAGTCATCATATTTTGTATTTATACAACTATGTTGGTCAGCCGTGGAAAACGGCAGAGAAAGTCAGACATGTTCTAACAAATTTATATAGTGATAAACCGGCAGGGATCTCAGGGAATGAAGATGTGGGCCAAATGTCTGCCTGGTATATCTTGTCGGCTTTGGGGATGTATCCGGTGGCGCCGGCTGCTGCAGATTTTGTTTTTGGCAGCCCCATTGTGGATGAAGCGGTGATTAAGTTAGCAGGTGACAAAACATTTAAAATCAGGGTTAAAAACCAAAGTTCTGATAATATCTATATTCAGGAAGTATTCTTGAATGGTGAGAAATATACGAAATCATATATTAGTTTTACCGACTTGATGTCGGGAGGTGATATTGTTTTCAAGATGGGACCAAAGCCCTCTCCAACTTTTGGAATAGCCATAGCCGACCGACCGTTTTCCCGGGAGGATTATCTGGATTAAATTATTGTTTTTGAGTAGTTCAGCCATCCCCCTCCCGATGACCCTTTCAAGGTTCCAGATTCTACCGTCCTGATCAGTGGAAACACCAACACT
>CAYUNU010000152.1:0-7946 GCA_964446195.1 uncultured Porphyromonadaceae bacterium
GCCTCTCGGCACTAGATCCTAAGTCTAGCTCGGCTACCAATTACGACACATCCGCGAAAAATTTTCGCAAAGATACTGTTTTTATTTTGTTTTAATTTAGATTTTAAAAATTTGTGCTTATCGGTTTAAAGAAAAGTTCTGTCCCAGATAAACTTTTCTTACCTGTTCATCTTCTGAAAGTTCTTTTGATGTACCGGTTTTTAGTATACTTCCTTCAAAAAGCAGGTATGCTCTATCTGTTATACTTAGTGTTTCATGGACATTGTGATCGGTAATCAGGACGCCGATATTTCGATCTTTCAGCTTAGTTACTATTTCTTGGATATCCTCAACGGCGATAGGGTCTACACCTGCAAAAGGTTCATCCAGCAGGATGAAGTTTGGTTTTAGTACAAGGGCTCTTGCTATTTCCGTTCTTCTTCGTTCTCCTCCTGAGAGTTGTATCCCTTTACTTTTGCGAATTTTTTCAAGGCCAAATTCATCAATCAGAGATTCAGCTCTTTCTTTTTGTTCTGATGCTGGCAGCCTTGTCATTTCAAGAATAGAGTAGATATTATCCTCCACTGTCATTTGCCTGAATACTGATGCTTCCTGGGACAGGTAACCAATGCCGCTTTGGGATCTTTTATAAACGGGATCTTTTGTAATTTCCCGGTTTTCAAGAAAGATTTTTCCGGAATTTGGTTTAATCAGGCCGACTATCATATAGAAAGTTGTTGTTTTACCGGCTCCATTTGGTCCGAGTAAACCGACTATTTCACCTTGATTTAGTTCCAGCGAAACCTCATTTACTACGGTTCGTTGCCTATATTTCTTAACTAATTTTTCAGTAAATAATCTCATTGTTTTGGCCTTATACTATTCCTTCTTTCAGTATGTCGTGAATATGAATGACTCCAAGGTAGTTAGTTTTATCTATTACCAGCAGTTGCGTAACACTATTTTTCTGCATTATTTTTAAAGCAGAATATGCACTTTTTTCGGGTGCTATACTAAGTGGGGATGGTGACATTATTTCGACAGCATGCAAATTTCTAAAATCACTGTGTTTCTGCATCATTCGGCGTAGGTCCCCATCTGTTATTATCCCACAAACATTATTGTTTTCATCTAAAACCGCTGTTGCACCTAATCTTTGTGATGATATCTCAACAATAACTTCTGGGATAGTAGCGGTTTTGCAAACCTCAGGTTTTTTGTTTAGCACATATAGATCAGCGACTATTAGGCTCAATTTTTTACCCAGGGATCCACCTGGATGGAGTCGTGCAAAATCTCCCGAAGAAAAACCACTAAGTTCCTGAAGACATATGGCCATAGCGTCACCCATGACAAGAAACGCAGTTGTGCTTGTAGTTGGCGCAAGGTTAAAAGGACAGGCTTCTTTTTCAATAGGAACATGAACTGAGATTTCTGATTGCTTGGCAAGATATGAGTCCAATTCTGAGACAAAAGAAATAATAGGATTCTTGAGTGGTCTGACGAGAGGTATTAGTTTTTTTATTTCATCTGAGGCTCCGGATTTAGACATAATTAGTAATATATCTTCTGCTTGTAGCAGGCCAAGGTCTCCATGAATTGCATCAGTTGCATGCATAAATAGGGCTGGTGTGCCGGTTGAATTCAATGTTGCAACGATTTTTTTGCCTATTTGAATGTTTTTTCCGACCCCTGTGATGACCAAACGGCCTTTTCCTTTGAAAATAAACTCAACAGCGTTGATGAAACTTTCATCCAATGAATCTGCCAGCTTATCAATGGATTGGGCTTCCATTTGGATGGTTTTTTTTGCAGATTCTAATATTTTAGTTGATAAATTCAAACTATTATTTTGCTTTGATGGTTCAGTGTTACGTTTTTTTATTAAATTTAGTTTACAAAACTACAAAAACGCTGGGAGAGATTAGATGTTAAAAAGAACTGCTCCAGGTTTTTTTCAGTTTCATATAGTGGGAAACGTAATATTTAGCAAAATATTTGTTTAATGGGAGATAGAGATACTCCATTGCGGGATTATCTGAAGGAATTCTTTGGGTTCAATACATTCAAGGGAAATCAGGAAGAAGTAATCAAAAATGTGTTGTCAGGAGGTGATTCATTTGTACTCATGCCAACAGGTGGGGGTAAGTCATTGTGTTATCAACTGCCTGCCTTGCTGATGGATGGCACAGGTATAGTTATTTCTCCCCTGATAGCTTTGATGAAAAATCAGGTTGATTCGATGCGCAGTTTTAGTTCGGAAGATGGGATTGCTCATTTTCTTAATTCATCACTCACAAAGTCGCAAATCAACCAGGTTATGGATGACATGAAGTTGGGTAAAACCAAGCTTCTTTATGTAGCACCTGAGTCTCTTACAAAAGAGGATTATGTTGACTTTTTGAAGGAGGTTGAGATTTCCTTTTTTGCTGTGGATGAGGCGCACTGTATTTCTGAATGGGGCCATGATTTCAGGCCGGAATACCGCAGAATAAGGCCTATGGTGGAGCTAATAGGTAGAAAGCCTATTATGGCCTTAACAGCTACAGCTACTCCAAAGGTGCAGCATGACATTCAGAAGAACCTGGGGATTGTTGACGCGGAGGTTTTTAAATCTTCCTTTAACAGGGAAAATCTGTATTATGAAATCAGGCCAAAAATGGAGCCTGAGAAACAGATAATTAGGTTTATCAAAAGTAATCTGGGTAAGTCGGGTATAATTTATTGTCTTAGCCGCAAGAAGGTGGAGGAGTTAGCTGAGACTCTAATCGTTAATGGAATTAAGGCGCTTGCTTATCATGCTGGGATGGATTCTCAGACCAGATCGCGCAATCAGGATCTGTTTCTTATGGAGGAGGTTGATGTTATTGTTGCAACGATAGCTTTTGGAATGGGGATTGATAAGCCTGATGTTAGATTTGTTATCCATTACGATGTTCCCAAAAGTTTGGAGGGTTACTACCAGGAAACGGGCAGGGCAGGAAGGGATGGAGGCGAAGGTAACTGTTTAACTTTCTACAGTTATAAAGATATTCAGAAGCTGGAAAAGTTTATGCAGGGCAAGCCGGTGGCAGAGCAGGAAATAGGAAGGCAATTATTACTTGAAACAGTTTCCTATGCTGAGTCATCGGTATGTAGAAGGAGGCAGTTGTTGCATTATTTTGGTGAAGAGTATGAGCATGATAATTGTGAAAATTGCGATAATTGCAATAACCCTAAGCCAAAATTTGAAGGGAAGGATTTTGTAGTAAAAATTTTGGAGACTATTTTGCAGGTTAAGGGTAAATTCAAAGCTGAGCATTATGCAAATATCCTTTCCGGGGTGGTTAATGCAGAGATAAAAACATATGGGCATCAGGATACCGATTTATTTGGAAGTGGAGGAGACAAAGATGCCAAATTCTGGATGGCAGTGTTCCGGCAGTGTATGATTGCTGGTTTTATTTTCAAGGAAATAGAAAACTACGGTTTACTGAGGGTCACAGATCTGGGCAAGTCTTTTATTGAGAAGCCATACTCTTTTATGCTTACTAAGGATCACGATTATGATGATCTGGAGGATATAAGCATTGCCAGGAGCAGTGGTACGGGAGCAGTGGATCCTGAATTGTTCAGCATGCTGAAAGATCTCAGGAAGCAGATTGCCAAGAAAAATGATCTGCCTCCCTTTGTTATATTCCAGGACCCTTCACTGGAGGACATGGCTATTCATTATCCAGTAAATCTTGATGAGTTAGCTAATATGTCGGGTGTTGGGGTGGGGAAGGCCAAGAGATATGGTAAAGATTTTGCTTCTCTAATTAAGAAATACGTTGAGGAGAAAGAAATTGAGCGCCCGGTTGACATGGTTGTCAAATCTGTTGTCAATAAATCAGGTTTAAAAGTGTCAATTATTCAGAGTATCGACAGGCAGGTGCCACTTGATACAATAGCCCAATCGAAAGGGCTCACCATGGAAGAGTTATTGAAGGAAATAGAGTCTATTGTTAACAGTGGGACTAAGATTAATATTGACTATTATATTGACCAGGTTGTTGACGAAGACCATCAGGAGGATATTTTTCTATATTTCAGAGAAGATGCTGAAACTGAATCTTTGGATGAGGCTATTGATGAGCTTGGTGAAGATGAATATTCTCAGGAGGAGATTAGGTTGATCAGATTGAAGTTTATTTCTGAAATGGGAAATTAGCAGAGCTCTTCTTAATCTTCCTCAAAAAAATTCAAAATAACAATAAAGTGATTTTGTATTATCTTGCGAACTCAATAAAAAAAAAGTGTTTTGAAAATTCTTGAAATAAACCAACTCGACAAATCATTTGGCTCTGTACATGCAGTTAACGATTTGTCGTTTTGCATTACAAAGGGACAGGTTTTTGGGATACTCGGCCCCAATGGAAGTGGAAAAACAACTACACTCGCTATGGTGCTGGGCATTATTCGGCCTGATTTCGGTACTTATAGATGGTTTGGGGAGCCTGACAAGCCCAGTTTGCATCGGAATATTGGAGCTTTAATTGAAACGCCTAATTTTTATCCTTATTTAAACCTAGTTAGAAATCTTTCTTTGGTATGTCAGATCAAGGAGATTGCTCCATCTGAAATTGACAGGGTGCTTAAGGTAGTTAGTCTTTATGATCGTCGGTACTCAAAATTCCAAACTCTTTCCTATGGCATGAAGCAACGCCTGGTTTTGGCATCAGTATTATTGGGTGACCCCCAGGTGCTTGTTCTGGACGAGCCGGCCAATGGACTGGATCCGGAGGGTATAGCGGAAGTTCGGGAGATCATACGTAAGGAGGCTGAAAAAGGGAAAACGATTATAATGGCCAGTCATATTCTGGATGAGGTTGAGAAGGTGTGTACTCATGTTGCAGTATTAAAAAATGGCAAGCTCCTGGCATCTGGAAAGGTTGGGGAGTTATTAAAGGGGCAGGCATTATTGATAATAGCATCTCCGGATACAGAAAAGTTGAAAGTTTTTCTTGATATGCATACTCCAGCTTTTAATTATACAATGGAAAAGGATTCTTTTATAATTGAGCTCAGCAATGATGTTGATTTACCTTCCTTAAGTCGTGAACTTCTTGAGAATGGGATTGTAGTTAGCAAGATGGAGGAGAAAAAGCAGAGTTTGGAAGAGCAGTTTCTCGAATTAGTAAAATAGCCAAAAAATGAAAACGATAAAGAAACTCTTTTTAATAGAATGGGGGAAGGTGCTTCCATACAAGGTTTTCCGGATCCTCGGGATAATTTATATAGTGTCATTTTTAATTTCGATCATATTTCTGCCATTTTTAGAACTTAAATTGTCTGTCACGGAAGAGGCAGATATCTTGGATATTAAGTCCTTTTATACATTCCCGATTGTATGGGATTCATTTGCATGGATTGCTTCTAAGGCAAATCTTTTTCTTGCCATAATTGTAATTTTTATTGTTGGTAATGAGTTTTCATTCCGCACATTCAGGCAGCATATTGTAGATGGTTTATCTCGCAATGATTTGTTAAACGGGAAGGTTCTGGGTATTATTGCTATAGCATTTGCCAATACGCTTTTGATACTTATTTGCGGGATTATTTTTGGTTTGATTTATTCATCAGGGTTTGATTTTTACGACGTTTTTTCCCGGATTTACTTATTGGGGGTTTACTTTTTGCAGGCCGTTGCTTACATGATTTTAGCAATGTTTACAGCCATTTGGCTAAGAAATAAGACATTATCTATAGTTGTTTTGGCTATTTACTCTTTAATTGTTGAGCCTATTATTCGTCTTATTCTCAGGAAGTATGTGTGGGTAAAAATTGGCTTATTTTTCCCGGTGAGGTCGATTACCAAGCTAACACCAATACCTGAAAACGGTTTGCTGTCTTTTATTAAAGCTAATGCCGAGATAAATGGGATAAGTCAGTCTTTGCCACTATATGGTGGGGTAATTGTGGTTTTGCTATATGTCGGCGTTTTCTATATGTTGTCAAAAATGATTCTTAGAAGCAGGGATTTGTAATTATAATGAACTTTGGTCGCTTGCATCTCTCAGACCGTTTCCCATCAGCATGAATGCCAGAACCATTATCATAATGGCCAGGCCGGGTATAATAGCAAGAAATGCTTTATCGACAATAATGAAGCCATAGTGATCTTTGATCATTCCTCCCCATGAGGGTATTGGGGGTTGTACCCCTATCCCAAGAAAGCTTAATCCAGCTTCCATGAGTATTGCTGATGCAAAGTTTGCCGCAGCAATTACTACTACAGGGCCGGTAAGGTTTGGCATAAGATGTTTAACCATTATTCTTATCGAGGGGTATCCAAGAGCTCTTGCAGCCTCAATAAATTCCTTTTCTCTCAAGCTAATGACCTGTCCTCTTACCACACGGGCAACGTCAACCCACATTGTTAGGCCAATAGCGATAAAAACCTGCCAAAAACCCTGACCGAGAGCCAGACTGATAGCGATAACCATTAGAAGGGTTGGGATAGACCAAACGACAGAAATCAGCCACATAATGGACTGGTCGACACGTCCTCCAAAATAGCCGGCTATCATGCCGAGGGTGATGCCAATAAGAAGAGATATGAGCACAGCCACCATACCAACCGACAGAGAAACGCGTGCGCCCAGTATCATCCTGCTAAGCATATCTCGCCCAAATCTATCAGTTCCAAGAATAAAATGCTTTTCAATAATATGTTTTTCCTCGATAACACTTTGAATAGAAGTTAATTCCTTGGAGATGGTTTCTCCACTTAAGAGTTTTGCAATTATAATTCCTGATTTATCCACAAGAGGCTTTGTATTGGTATCCAGGGGCCAGATAACATCAGCTAATGAATATCTTACAGAAAAATCCAGATCCTCTTTTTCGCCCGTATACTCAGTAATAATAATATCGGGACCGTCAAATCTATATGATGAAATGGGGATCGCTCTATAAATGGATCTTTTCCCTGAAATTATTTTTTGCCACAGTGATAATTTATTTTCCGCTTCATTTTTTCTTAGCAAAAGCATATCAACGTGGAATCCTGGTTTTTGTGTTGCAAGTTCAACATGCTGTTCGTTTGCCTGTGGTGTTTTGTCGGGTGTGATTATGTATCCCAAAGCACCAATAAGAATAAAAATTATCATTATGATAAATCCAAAAAGAGCTGGTTTGTTGGATTTGAATCTTTTCCAGATAATTTTGCCCGGAGAATAGGATATTGTTTTTTGGATTGGCTTCCACTTCATCGGGTAAATTTTTTCTTAGGGCGGTAGAATGTTAAAATATAATTTTAAATAGGTCGCGAAAAAAAAAGTAGGTAATGAATCCCGAGACTGTAAATTTCAAGCCTGTTCCAATCAGGAATCCTAGTAGGGAACCCATTCCTGAGCGCAGGGCTTTTTTAATGTCTTCGGAGTGTGTTAATTCTCCAATAACGGCTCCTGCAAAAGGTCCAATAATAATTCCCAGGGGAGGAAAAAAAACTAAGCCAATGATGAGGCCCAGCGTTGCTCCCCATGTTCCTCTTTTTGTGCCGCCAAATTTTTTAGTTCCCCATATTGGGGTATAATAATCCAGCATAGTAACTCCAATAACAAGACCTGCCCAGATAAGGAGGAATTTTTGTTCATACTGGACAGCCTTCGTGAAGTGCATCATAAGAAGGCCGGCATAACTCAGCGGTGGCCCTGGAATTATTGGTATAATGCAACCAATCAGCCCGATTAAAATCAGGATAAATCCTGGTATTAAAAGCAAAACTTCCATAATCAGCATTTAATCATTTTGAACTGTTTGTATCAAAATGCATAGTTTTGAGTAACATTGCAAAGTTACCTGCAAAGATATAATCATATTTGAAAGCAATAGCAAATGGATGTACGCCCAAAAAAAAGCTTAGGCCAGCATTTTCTTAACGACAAGAAACTTGCTGTACGAATAGTTGATCTTCTTCAGGCGCTGGGGGATGGTGCGGTTGT
>CAYUNU010000153.1:0-7941 GCA_964446195.1 uncultured Porphyromonadaceae bacterium
AGTAAAATTACTGCAGGACAAGCTTGTTGAGGTTAGGACCTCAGATGGTTGGGATATACCCTATCCTGTAAGTGAATTAATTGTTCTTCCTGATGAGGATGGAGGTGAAGCTTACAAGCCTGAGCCTATAGTTGAAAATCCTTTTGATTCCCTTAAAGGACCTATTGTCGGAGCAAATAATTCCATTGGTGATTCTCCTGAAGTTTTACTTCTCATTGTTCAGGATGTTGAGCAGAATGAATTCTCCGGTATTCGTTTTTACCTTGTAAATGATTCCCAACAACAATTTGATTTTGTGTATTATCGTGTTGGGATTAGTTTAGCTAAAATTGCTGAGCAAGATACACTTGAAGCAGGGACAAAGATCTTTCTTGATGAAATAAACCTGGAAACCTTATCCTCAATAAAAGGCTGGCATATCCAGGGGATATTGTCACATAGAGATCAGGATTTTATTTCACCTATTATCAATAAATATTTGCCAGTCCAGGTAAAGAAACTTGCAGCTTCCGGTGCTTATGGAGAAAATGATTTTCTTCATGAGCCAGCAATCGTTATATCCTTAATTCCAGATTCTGATGAAGTTTTGGTAAAATCCCTTGAGTTGGCTGATATTGAAAAGATATTAAGGGAAAAGGAATCAGAAAACAGGATTGTTAATTCTCCCAAGGTTTATAAATCCGGTCGCAGGGATCTTCCTCCCCGTGAAATAGATCTTCATATAAATCAATTGGTAGAAAGTGTTGTTGGTCTGTCGAACCGAGAAATACTTAGTATTCAGATGGACAAGTTTCACAAGGAGTTAAATCAGGCTATATCTTCTAGCGAGAATTCCATAGTTTTTATTCATGGAATTGGCAATGGGACTCTAAAGCAGGAGTTACGTAAATCCGTTGACAATGAATACAAGCATTGCCAACACGAGGATGCCTCATTCAAAGAGTATGGTTTTGGTGCCACATTGGTAAGAATACGACAAAATAAGTAACTTTGCCACGATAGCAGACTGTTCTATCGCTGGTTAATTTAGGTTGGCCAGAGGAAAGTCCGGACAACACAGAGCACCAGGCTTCTTAACGGGAAGGTATTGTAAGGTACAGTAGTGTAACAGAAAAGGACCGTCCTGATTTATTGGGATAAGGGTGAAAAGGTGGGGTAAGAGCCCACCAGTTCTGACGGTGACGTTAGAAGCTGTACACCTCCTGGGTTGAAAGACCATGTATACCGGCTTATTAGGGCTGCTCGCTCAATGCCGGGGGGTAGGTCGTTTGATTCCGTGAGTAATTGCGGAACTAGATAAATGATAGGAATCCGATTTTCGGGAAACAGGATCCGGCTTACAGGTCTGCTATTTTTTTTTGGATAATATATTTGTTTTTGTATTTTTGAAGGCTTATTATCAATTATTTAGAAGTTTAATGTTTATTTATAGTCAATAAAAATTTTTTTAATTGGGGTTACCTTTTCACAAAGAACAGAATCAACAAATGATTCATTATACGGTTGAGGCCATTTTAAAAGGGCTTAAATCTAACGATAGTGAAGTGTTGAATTTTATTTACAGGAAGTATTTTCCTGAGATCAGGTTCTTTGTAATAAAAA
The DNA here is from genome assembly GCA_964446195.1 of uncultured Porphyromonadaceae bacterium. Classification (GTDB taxonomy): domain Bacteria; phylum Bacteroidota; class Bacteroidia; order Bacteroidales; family UBA12481; genus JAUVKA01. The sequence continues at coordinate 1,603 of CAYUNU010000153.1, forward strand.
ACAGTGGTTCGGATGAAGATGCGCAGGATGTGTTTCAGGAAGCGATCATTATCATTTACAAGAAATTGCGTGATGGTGTTCTCGATCTGACTTGCTCCTTCAAAACTTATCTGTACTCTGTTTGCCGGATTGTCTGGTTAAAGCAACTGGAAAAACGAAAAATTAAGAAGGATAGTTTTTCAGACAATCAGGTTTTTGTAGATCTGCAAGAGGGGGTTGATGAAATGGCAGAGGAACAAGAGCGGTATAAACTCTACCAGAAACATTTTCAGACTTTACATGTCGATTGTCAGACAATTCTGAAGTTGTTCCTGGAAAAAGTGCCACTCAAGGAGATTGCCAGCAGGATGAATATCAATAGCGAAAAGTACTTGAAGAAACGCAAGTTCCAATGCAAAGAGATTCTGGTGAAGCGGATACAAAATGATCCCAATTTTAAAAAATTAAAAGATGACGATTGACTTTTTTAATGCCGAATTAGTAGAATCCTACCTGAATAAGCAGCTGACAGCTGAAGAAACGCTTAGGTTTGAGCAGAACCTAAAAGACGACCCAGAATTTTCCGAATTTGTTTCCCTTTATCAAGATGTAGATATGGCTATATCTGAGCAAGATGTTATGGAGCTCAGGAATAGCCTGAATTCAATTCATGAGATTGCAAGTGAGGAATGGATTGATGGAGCTCCAATGATAGTTACAGATTCTTTCGAAAAAGAGTTGTTTGATGCTGTTGGTGAAGAAGATGTTATGAATCTTAGGGCTACGCTCAGTGAAATTCACGATCTTAATCAGGAGGAACTTTATGGCAATGACGAGCTATCAGAAATTGCCTCATTGGATATGAATGAACTAGTGTCTCTTGTTGAGGATGATGAAGAATATGACAGTAGTGATTACCTGCTAGATAATGAGATTGATTTGGCTATTGCCGAAGAAGATGTGATGGGGCTCAGAAATATGCTTGGGTCAATTGCTAAGCAGGTGGCTGCACCTCCGCAAAAAATGCCGTTTTATAAGAGAATATCACGCTTTGCTGCTGCAGCATCAATATTACTCATTGTCTCTGTTGGAGCTGCATCATGGTTTTCCTTTAGTAGCTCAGTTATGAACCCCGAGAAGGTTGTCAGCCAGTGCTATGAACCAATAGCTCCTGAGTCGCAGAAAAGGGGAGGAGATGTTCAGGATGCCGCCCGAGTAAAACGTGAAGCGCATGATAAGTATCGTGATGGGGACTATTTGGGCGCATTAGATGAATTTAAAGATTTGCAATTGAATTATCCTGAGTTTAGGAATGATAATGAGATTATCTCATATATAGGGAGTTGCTATTTTGCAACTGGTCAGTATGATAAGGCAATAAAGCAGTTTAAAACTGTATTTGACGATAAAACCAGTGCACTGGTTGATAGAGCTGAATGGTATCTCGCGGGTTGTTATTTGAGAAATGACGATCTTATAGATGATGCGATGGAGATATATCAACGTATTGCGCGAACACCAGATCATGAATATTATGAAGATAATAGGAAGTTGCTTAAGAAATTAAAGAAATAAGTAACCTATCATCAGAATCACCCACCTTACAGATTCAAAATCCTGGTCAATCCTCTGACCGGGATTTTGTATTTTGGGGGATTACAAATAATAGAATTAATGCCAACAAAATTACTCCTCCAGCATACCACGGCCATCTCATACTTTTCTTTTTTATATCAATATTTGTATCCTTACCAAGCTGTACAAAACCCGACCAGAAATACGGGTGAGCATATAGTTTATTTGCGTTCAAAATAAAATATCTTTTTGACGAACGAAGAGCCTCAGCCACCGACATCCCTAATTCTAAATCTCGGTAAAGTTTATCAATCAGTTGCATACTGGTTTGGTCATCCACCGACCACAAAGTCATAATAACTGAGGATGACCCCGCCATAATGAAAGTTCTCGACAAACTCAATACACCTTCACCTTCGATTAATTCACCGGTTCCCGAATTACAAGCGCTTAGTATTGTGAGTGATGCATTTAGATTCAGATTCCGAATTTCATTAGCATAAAGTCTTCCATTTTCCGATTTGTCGGCAAAAGGTGTAAATGCCAAAAATGAATTGTCTGGCTTGGTCTCATCCATTATTGAGTGCATGGCCAAGTGAAGGATATTGAAATTACCAGCCATATCTTTAAAATGTTTTTCAGTAGCTCTGGTTTTTATGTATGTTTTTGCGTTATAATTATCTTCTATTAGTTTTACTTCCTTAAGCGTTCCCGTTAATTCAGGGAGCATTGATTCCCATATTTTCCATATTGAGTCTGATTTCATACCCTCTATACCATATGAAGGCGCCATTGCCAAAATTGATCTTTGATCAAGCTTTTGCTTGTCTTTTTTGAAAGCCCAGAGCATGGCATTGTAGGAATAGGAAACTTGATTTTTTAATATGAAGTATTGTTGATTTCGAAAATCAGAATTTAACTGATAAGTCTCGGAAGTAATCAAAGTTTCAAAAGGGATCATTGCCAGAAACTCATCAGGGAGAATAATGATTTTTTTGTTCTCGATCAATTTGTCGAAAGGATGAATAAGCTTTCGGTATAGCTCCCAACCCAAGGCCTGATAGTTTTTGACATCAGTTGTTGAATAATCATATTTAGTCAATTTCAGCATTTTGCTGAAAGCCAATATTTGTTCTCTTAGTTGATTGGCATTAGGAATGGCTCGATAAATTGTTGAATCAGGACTCATGAAAACCTGATGGAGCATAGTTTCTGAGAAAAAATAATGGATCATAACCTGATCATCCTTCAGCATTGCTCTGATCTTATATGGGGCAAAAGAATTATTTTTTTGTTGGGTATTTTCTAAATCCGGAAAATTATCATTTACATAATTATTAAGGCTGTCTAATTGTCTCTCCTTGAGGAACTTTATGCTCTGAAGGGAGTCTTGATTTATTCCTCCAGAAATATCTGTCTCCAATATTCTATTATCAAAATCAGCAATTTCTCTCTTTAGTTGTTTCTCTTGAGCAATAATTTCAGGTGGAAGGGAAAGATTTCTTTTTTCTGATATTTGGAGCATATCCCATAAGCTAGCTGCTTTTCCACTTTCGATACTTTTCAGAGCTTCATCTGCGATATCACTGTAATTGGAGGATGGAAGTATATTCCAAAGTACATCCAACTTCTCTGCATAAGTTTCCTTTGCTAGTCGGGATAAATTTGTCTTTGATTCCTCTTCATCAAGAATATTCCTCAATGAATCAATACATGTTATAGCAAGCTGATAGTTTTCAAGGGAAATAAAATATTTTAAAGTATCATTATCAGCAGTTCCCCAATCCTTAAAAATTCTTGCACGAAATTTAATCCCCTCAATAACTTTGTTTGGCGAATTGGATAGCACAATTTCCGGGGGATCTGTAGAATAGTTTGATCGTTCAGGTTTTCCCGTCAGTAAGCATAAGCCGCGGTCTGTATTAACAATTGCTGATTTATATTTACTTTTCTCGCTTTGCATTGTGCCTAGTTGAAAATAGGCTGTAGCCATCTGTGATTCGGTTACATCTTGAATTTTTGGTCCTTCGGTAATTGCCTGATTTGTAAGACTGTATGCTTTCTCGACATCCATACTATCTAATTTCATTAGCCAGTTGGAATAATTTAGAGTGTACTTAACCCAAGAATTGTCAAGTTCTTTTGTTTGATATACAGCAGTAGCACTTTTAAAATGGGAAAGTGCGTTTAATGTGTCATTTTTTGCTCTGTATGATACTCCCATATTATTGTTAATCATCGGAAGTTTAGTCGTATCCCATTTTTTCGACAAATCCATGCTTTCCTGGAATGCTTTTAGTGCATCGTCATGTTTTCCCAAGGCTTGGAATCTTAAACCAATACTATTCAAAGTAGTAGACTTTTGGCTTGAGAAAAAAGCTCTATCTTTAATATCAAGGGAAGGATCTTCCAGTTGTTTGTCAATCTGCCTTAAAGCTTCGTTGTAGTATATGTCCACTTCTCCAAGTTCGCCTAAACTTCTATAGGCGTTTCCAATATTTATATACATGCCTGGTAAGACTCGTGGTGGTAAGGATTCACTTTGATTAAAATATTCGAGTGCAATAAGATAAATGTCAATTGATTCCGCCAGAAAACCTTGTTTTTTTTGGCTTAAGGCCAGCAGGTTAAGCAGACGTCCCATTTCATAAAAGTATCTATCATCATTTATCTGATGTTTTATCTTTGAAATTGGTTCCAGTATTTCTGTCAGGAGAGCATATTGAGCACTTCCATAAATTGAAGCCGACAAGGAAAAAGTTAAATCTATCCAGTCGTCGACAGGATAGATCTTAGGATGCTTCTCCATTTCAATAAAAAAATCTTCAAAACTAGCTCTGATCTTGTCTGTTTCATTATTGTTGAAATACTTCTGTGCGTTTAAAATATAGGAGAGTGATTTATTACCTGATAATAATGAATCTTCTGATTGTCCATATACATTAATCAGGGGGAAATGCACAAAAAACGCAATACAAATAATGAATCCTTGAATTCTGTTCACAATGTTCTCTTAATTCTATGTTTATCTAGTTTAAAAATGGGAAAAAAAACTCTGAAAAGCCTGGTTTGAGAGTAAAACAAAAAAAAGTTGAATAAAATGCCCGTTGTAAGTGACAGAAAATCAGTGCTAAGTGCAAGAAATTAAAAAAAAGTTTAAAAACAAGGGTTACCTTTTAAATCAAACAGGTATTAAGAAGTACAAATTGCTAGGTTGATCGTAAAATAAACAGGTAATCATGATGAAAAGTTTAGATAGTATATCCGTAAGTGCTTTAAGAATTGAAGAAATGTTCAACGTTCGCGGTGGAGATGGTGAAACAACCACAACAACAACTTCCGCTAGCAAGAATACTATCGCAGAAGGCGAAGACGAGGACGTTATACTATAATATCCATAGTCAAATTTCATGATTTCGATCTGACCATCAGGCATGGTCGGATTTTGCTTTTTATACAAGGCCTGCACTTTTTTATAGGCCAACAGCCTTAATTGATTATCGTTCCTCCGAAATACCGTAGTAACTCTGAATTATCGGTTTTTATAAATAATTATTTTAAATAGTGTTATTTTCCGATCATGCCTAAATCACAGTAAAGCAGTGGTTTAGGTCTTGTTGTTTCATCATTTTAGCTAGTGGCATTGAATTTGTCTACACTTGGTGAGCACATTCTTGTAATGTATCTCAGCAGGTGTAATACATATTTGGAAGTTAAATCATGTTAAAGCTAAAGGTTATGAAATATTTTTATATCGCTGCAATTGGATCGGTATTACTCATGACTTCTTGTTCTGAGGATCTCGCGCCACAAATGGATCCTAGTCCAGAAACAAATATTGTTGTAGTTGATGATATTCAACTATCGGATATCACTCTTTCTAAGGTTTCATATTTAGATACAGATTCTGTAATTTTTGTTAACAATTCTGGTGAGGAAGTAGTAGGACGAATTTCCAGGGTAAATAAGTTGAGTGAAATTCTAAATTATTCAGAGAATTGTCAGAAAAATATTGAGTCTGGCAAAGAAGAGGTTTTGTTCCAGTATAACTGGCAATTTATGGTTATATACCTTGAATTCAATGAGTTGAATGTTAATTTTAATTTAGGCTATAAGTCAAACTATTACAGTTGTTGTACAGGTGAACAGTATGATAATATGGTTATTACAAGGAACAATTTTACTGGTGGTAACAGATTAGAAGTACTACGTCTATTAACCGACAAGAAAAATTTGTCTGATGAATTGGTTCAATGTGGGTTTAAGCCATACGACTTTAAATTTTGCTCATTGGATTTATGTAACGTTAAGTGCGAAAGAGTTTACCAGGGAAGGACTGATCAAAATGTACCTGTACATTTTTATTACAATTTTCAAAACGAAATAGTTTCGTTTAAGGATAACGATGGTGAAAGGTGGGATTTGAAAATCCAATAGTGATTCTTTGCTACTCTCACTGCGATACAGATCACTTTAATACTAGAATAGAATTCATAAACGCTTGATCTTTTTTGAAGGTTAATACTTCCTTTTAGGGTATTTAAAATATGATTAATTGCACCTAGATCTGACCAGCTAAGCTGATCAGATTTTATTTTTTGTACCCAATTATTATCAATATTTCCTATCTTCGGAACATATAAGTCAATTGTTTATGCCTAGTTTCCCTTATTACAGTCAACTTGATGCCAAGGACTGTGGGCCGGCCTGCCTAAGAATGATTGCGAAATCTTTCGGTAAGAGCTACTCCATACAAACGTTGAGGGATCGCTCTCATATAACCAG
>CAYUNU010000154.1:0-7919 GCA_964446195.1 uncultured Porphyromonadaceae bacterium
AAAATCATATTTAATTAATACAAAAAGAAAAAACCCTCTCTTGTCGGTTAAGACAGGAGAGGGTTAAGTCGTTTTCCCAAAGTTGATATTACTTCTTTAACAGATCTCTAATCTCAGTTAATAGAGTTTCTTCCTTGGTTGGGCCTGGAGGAGGTGGTGGAGGAGCAGCTTCCTCTTTTTTCTGAGCTTTAACGATGGCTCTTATCATCATGAAAATCACAAAAGCGATTATCACAAAATCCACGACATTCTGAAAGAACATGCCGTAATTTATGGTAACAGGAGCAATAGCTTCAGTTACAACTGCATCTCCGTTCATCACTGCATCCGCTCCGCTTTTAATGGTCCAGGAAAGTTCTTTGAAATCCATATTACCAAGTAGCAAGCCGATAGGTGGCATTAGCACATCATTTACAAAAGATGTAATAATCTTACCGAAAGCAGCACCAATAATTACAGCAACAGCTAAATCTACAACGTTGCCTTTAACTGCAAACTTCTTAAAATCTTTTAATAGTCCCATATAGCATGATTTTAGTTAACGGTCGAACTTAGTTAAAATTTTACAAATATGAAATTATGAGAGCTGATATGGGATACTAACCTACCTTGCTGCAACCAGGGATATTGACGAGATAGTATCTCCCATGCCTACCAAAGTTATCGGCTTATCGATCAAAATTGTAGGTACTGCAATCAGATCATAGCTTTCATTTTCCCATATACCAACAGTTAGTAATTCATTTTGTAGATATTTATCCTTGATGTGTAGGGATAAGTTCCTTAGCTCATTAATCCCTTGTTCTGAAACGGATTGATTGGTGGCCCACAAAAGAATTTCTTCATTGTCAATTGCCCCTGTTCCGGCTTTGGCTGCTGCAATGAGGGCAGCTAATTGCATCCCGTCTTTATTTTGTTTTGGGCTGATAGTGAAATTCTTACTCTGCATAGTTAGGTAAAGACCAAACATGTGTAGCTGAAGGCGGGAAGCATTTGTGTACTTGAATAATCTTTCCATTCCTTCAAATAGATTAATACTGTTGGGTTCTTCTTCGCATTTATGAAGCAAATCTTTTTCTCCCATAACCTCAAGTAGGTCGATTAATTCCCTTTCATTGAATCCCAGACTATCAACTTTATTTGCTAAAGTATCCAGCAAATATTTTCTCATGGCTCTATCCTGAGTGGATGCCATTTCGAGGTGGACAATTTGTTTCTTATGATCCGATCTCCAATTGTCAATTATTTTTAAGGACTCATCAATTCTATGACTTCCTTTGCTTCCATCGTTCAGATTATCTTTAAGCATCTGGTAACCCGACAGGATAATTATTTCGGATGCGTTAGAATTTTTTGCCAATACCCTTGCAAAATGATGGTCGATATAAAGTTTAAAATTTAGTGGGTCGTAAGTGGCAATAAATCTATTGGATTTTGGACATATAAGTGTTGTGCCAGCTAGGGAAAGCGTATCTCCTTTATCAAATTCAATAATCCAGTGTATGAGCGGAATATCTTCCTGTCTGTCAATAGAATGGGCTTTTGATATTTTTCCTGTTTGATCAACAGTTAGAAGGTTTTTTCGATCAATAAATAAGTTTGCCTGAATGGAAGGCAATGAAGCGCAGTGCACATAAACAGGGTTTACGCCACATACGGCCATAACGTTTGCGACGATGCCTCCCTGTCCTCCCATTTGTAATTTGTCATATCCAATCTCCTGATTTAACCACTTGTAAACAGTCTCGTTTTCAACCAGCCATTCCTCAGCTATTCCTGATTTGAAACAATGAATAATCCCTCTCACGGCATCTTCTATTGTATGGATCTGCCGTTTTCCTTCTTGCACAAGGTTTGATTCGTTAAGACTAAATCTACTGATTAACTCACTAATGTCTTTTCCGCTTATTTTAATAACAGCATCAATGTTAGCATTAAAGGCACTGATCAGTCCATTTACCTCAGCCATTTTTTTTAGTTGTTCAGGTGCTGTCTTGTAATTCTCAGCCCATCTTAAAACGATTTCACTATTTGAAACAGAATTTATTTCACCCATCAGATTACTCTTTTTTTATTAGGATTCAATATTACTCAATAGCCCTTAATTATAAAAGAGAAAAACTCAAAGCTCAGCTGTAAGTAAAAGCAATTGTATTTCCTCCCAAAAAGTGTAAATTTGGTTGGGTTACCTGGAGATCCTTTTTAGCCTTAATAATGGATAAATCATCGTTTATGAAGAAAACCTTACCTATAATAATATTCATTTTATTCTGGTTCAATGGATTTTTGGTAATGGGTCAGAAGCCAGCAAGTTTTAGGATTGAGAGTATTACATCCGAATATATACAAGTTCAGAAAGGTTTATCTCAAAATACTGTGAATACCGTTTTCCAGGATTCAGAAGGTTTTTTATGGATTGGGACCTGGAATGGCCTAAATCGATTTGATGGTTATTCATTCAAGTCATTTAAGAGAAATTATCGGGATTCTGAGTCAAGTTTGACTTCATCGGAAATCATTGACATAGTAGAGGATCATTCGGGTAATATCTGGGTTGCAGGGTTTGTCGGACTTAATAAGATTGACAAACAAAATTTTTCAATAAAAAAATATTCCACAGCTGACTATTTTAATGCGGGAATGATATGTGATAGCATCAGCTGTTTGTGTTATGATAGTCAGGGTATGATTTGGATCGGAACCAGTCGGGGTGTGTTGATAATGAATCCCGAAACGGAGACTTTCAAATCTATTCAGTCGAATACCAGAGATTTCAATTCACTTAGTTCCAACAATATTACTGTATTGATGGAAGATCAGAAGGGTAATATGTGGATTGGGACCAGTGACGGTTTGAATAAATATCTACCTCAAACAGAAGAGATCTATTCTTATTATTCGACAGGTGAGCGCGGGCATCTTAGTTCGTCACATATCTCAGCTTTAGAAATTGAGGATGAAAGTCATATCTGGGTAGGTACCCCGGAGGGTTTAAACAGGTATCATATAGGAACCAATTGGTTTTATTGGTCTTTTCTGATTACTCCCGGGCCGATTACTGAGAATACTAAAAAAGCGATGATAACGACCCTAAATAATGATTCAAAGGGAAGGTTATGGGTCGGCACCCGAGAATTTGGCTTATATGTTTTCAACAAGGAAAGCAATCAATTTATTAATGCTCAGAATTTCATCCCAAGTCAGAATCCTTTTAATCTAAACTCGATTCTGGATATTGTTGAGGACAGCAGGGGTTTATTGTGGATTGGAACCTCACACAAGGGATTGGCCAAGCTAATCCCTGAGCCAAATGTATTTCGTCAGGATTTTAGAGGAAGGACTATTTATGGGATTATTGAACCGCAGGAAAACATATTCTGGTTTGGAACTCAAAATGGTGTGATTATTTACGATAGAGCGATGAATATCAGGACCACTTTAGTTCATGATTTTGATGATGCTAATTCTCTTTCAAGTGATTTGATTTCAGATCTTTATCTTGATGGGGATTATATTTGGATTGGAACTCATAATGGAGTTAACAGATATCAGCAGTCGACGAAAGAATTTGAATTATTCTCGGTTGACCATCCGGTTAATACTATCGCAGGGGCTGAAGTATGGGATATCCTGAGGGATTATCGTGATGATATATGGCTATGTACATCAAATGGATTGTCTCATATCAAGGGAAAAACAGGAAAGATTACCAACTTCCGCCATGAAATGAATAACTCCAACTCTTTATCTAATAATGCTTGTTACCAAATTATTGAGCAAGGGACGGAACCTCCAGGTGTGTATTTGATTTCAACACAGCATGGTTTAAATCGCTATAACAGCAATACAGGGCAGTGGGAGGTCTTTCTTCCTAAACCTGGGGATCATACGTCAATTAATTCAGACTATATTTTTGGTGTTTACAGGGATTCAAAAGATGTTTATTGGGCTTACACAAATGGTGGTGGCTTTAACCGTTTTGATACTGAAACGGGTACTTTCGAGGCTTATACTACTGAGGATGGCTTATCTGATGATGTAGTATACGGTATGATAGAAGATGACTCAGGTGATTTTTGGTTGACGACCAATAATGGCCTGTCACAATTCAATCCCATTGAGGAAAGGTTTAAAAAGTTTGATGTACAGGATGGTATATTGAGTAATGAGTTTAATATTAATTCTTTGCACAAAACAGGCAAAGGAGAGATTGTTCTGGGTGGGGTAAATGGGGTAACTTCTTTTTTCCCTAAACCTTCATCTGAATCTACGGAGAAACCACCTGTGATGATTACTCGTTTCATCAAATATACAGAGGGTAATGCGATTGATGTCCCGGTAGCTTCTTCCATCGATCTGAAGCACAATGAAAATTCTTTTACAGTTTATTTTTCCGCTTTGGATTTTCTCAATCCTTTTAAGAATTCCTATGAGTATTATCTGGAAAACTTCGATAGTGATTGGGATATTCTTGAGGGAGGATTGCACCAGGTTGAATATCGCAAATTATCTCCCGGGTCTTACACATTGCGTGTTATTGGGTCGAATAATCTGGGTGTTTCGGATGAGGCCAGGATCAACATACGAATAATTCCTGCCTGGTGGCAAACCTTAATTTTCAAAATTGGTGTTGTGTCCTTAGCTCTTTTCCTGATAGGATTCGTTTTATATGCCAGGACCAGTAATGTGAGCCGTAAGCACCAGATGGAAACTCAGATTCTAACTATTGAAAATGAATTAATACAGTCCCAAAAGTTTGCACTTCGATCCCAGATGAATCCTCACTTCATTTTTAATGCTCTTAACTCGATTCAAAATTTTGTGCTTAAGAATGATGTTGATTCTGCAAATTATTACCTATCTAATTTTTCAATAATGATGAGGAGAGTGCTGGAATACAGTCAGTATAATTTTATCACTTTACATGAGGAGTTGGATCTGATTAAGCTTTATCTGAAGATGGAAAAGCTTAGGTTCTCCAATAAGTTTGATACTGAGATTATTGTAGATCCGAAGATAGACATTCACATGATAAGGATTCCACCCATGCTATTACAGCCCTACCTTGAAAATTCTATTTTGCATGGTTTGCAATTAATTAAGCATAGGGGTTTGCTCACGCTTAAGATTAAAGAGAGAGGTGAGGTGATGGATTTGCTGGTGGAGGACAATGGCATTGGCAGGGAAAGAGCCAGGCAGATAAGACAAAAGCAGTTTCACAAATCCAAGGGGCTTAAAAATATTGAAAAGCGGATACAGTTGTATAATAAACTTAATGATAGGCCAATAGTTATTAAGATTGAAGACCTCTTTGATGATAAAGGCGATCCTATGGGAACCAGGGTGAGCCTGGAAGTGCCCATCCATTACGATGACAAAGATCAATAACAGAAAATTGCTATGCAAAGACATTTACTTTTAGTTTCCTTTTTTCTTTTCACGACCTCTCTGATGGCTCAGCCTCTTTTGCCTAAAAGTGGTAGTTTCAAAAACCAAACTCCTTCCACAAAAGGAATCACGGCAGGTTGTGCAGAGGCTGTTACTTCTACGGAGATGGCTTTAAACAATGTTAGGGCTTTGATTCATACAGGAGGTGATATGTGGTGGGATTTTCAAACAGCCAAGTACGAGGTGCCAAAAGGATCAGGTAAAACGGCTATGTGGACTGGCTCGATATGGATAGGAGGGACAGATGTTAATGGTCAGTTGAAGTTAGCTGCCTTAAGGTATAGGGGAGGTGGAGTTGATTATTGGACGGGGCCATTAATCATGACTGGTAATTCTCGGGGGACTACAGATATTGAGGCTTGCTATCAGTACGATAAGCATCAGGAGATAACGAGGTATCAGGTAGATGCTTTCCGGGAGTGGTATAATGCTGATCCGGAAAAGCGATCAAGGGAGTTTGATGGATATGCTATCCCATCGGTTATACTTGACTGGCCTGCTCATGGTGATGCATCAGCGGGTTATGATTTCTATCTTGCTCCTTATTGGGATAATAATGATGATGGTTTTTACAATCCTGGCGATGGTGATTATCCATTCTATGATTTGGATGGTATTCTTCCTTGTGGTACATCCAGGGAGTTTAGGCGACCAAGGCTTTTTGGCGATCTTACTCTGTGGTGGGTGTACAATGATAGGGGTAATATACATACGGAAACGGATGGAGAGGCTATTGGGATGGAAATCAGGGCTCAGGCCTTTGAGTTTTCTACTAATGATGCTTTAAATGACATGACCTTTTATAATTATGCCTTGATAAACCGATCAACTTTTACTTTGATTGAAACATATTTTGGAATGTTTGCTGATGGCGCTCTTGGATGGGCCTGGGACGATTATACTGGTTGTCATGTTTCTAAGGGAGTTGGTTATTTCTACAATGGTGAGACTGTTGACGGCAGTGGTGAAGCCTGGGCATATGGGGCCAATCCTCCAGCGATTGGAGTCGATTTTTTTGAAGGTCCTTATCAAGATCCAAATGGCCTGGACGATTGCTCGAGTTATGATGATCAAAGGAATCTGATTTGTAATGAGTGTATACTTAATGGTAACATCAATGGATTGAATTTTGGTGATGGGATCGTGGATAATGAGCGATGGGGCATGAGGCGCTTTGTTTATTATGTAAATGGTTGGTGCAGTACTAATTGTGACCCTACTGTAGCACCAGAATATTACAATTATTTAAGAGGATATTGGAAAGATAATGAGAGGATGCGTTATGGTGGAAATGCTCATCCATCAGGAGGTGGTAATGGTCCAATTACGGACTTTATGTTTCCTGGTGATTCTGATCCTTGTGGTTGGGGTCAGGGTGGTATTCCTATGCCTTTCTGGTCTGAAGAAACCGCCGGCAATGAACCATACGATCGTCGTTTGGTTCAGTCATCCGGACCCTTTGTCCTTGAGCCAGGGGCAATAAATGATATTACTACGGGTGTAGTATACGCACGGTCATATGAAGGCACCGCCTGGGCTTCAGTAGTTTCTCTGCTTAAAGCTCATGATAAAGCACAGCGCTTATATGAAAATTGCTTTCAGGTAGTTGATGGTCCTGATGCCCCGGAACTAACTATTGTTGAGCAAGACCAAAAACTAATTTTTCATATATGGAACAAGTCAAATTCTAATAACTATCTGGAGCAATATCAGGAAAGGGATCCATTTATTGTTTGTCCAAGTAATGATCCTGATTGCGATATCAATTTCCATTTTCAGGGTTACCAGGTTTGGCAGCTAAAAGACCATACAGTTTCCATTACCGATGCAATGGATCATAATGGTAACCTTGCCCGTCTGATTTTTCAGTGTGATATTAGGGATGGTGTTGGCCAGATTGTAAATTATCAGTGGGACAATTCTATTGAGGCAAATTATCCGGTTATAGAAGTTGATGGAGCCGACCTGGGAATTGAGCATACCTTTGTTGTTGAAGAAGATGTATTTGCTACAGGTGTGCGGAAGCTGGTTAACTTCAAAGACTATTATTTTGTGGCAGTTGCATATGCTCATAACAATTTCCTTAAGTATGACCAGAATAATCCGGATTCTTTCGAGGGTCAGAAACTTCCTTACAAAGCAGGAAGAAGAGGAGCAGGTGGCCCAATAAAAATCTATAGTGCTGTTCCACACAAAATTGACCCCGAGTTGGGAGGGACACTCATAAAGGGCGAATTTGGTGATGCTCCTGAAATAACTCAATTGGAAGGACATGGCAGTGGAACTAATGTTATAGATATTACTGATGAAACACGTGATGCGATTATGGCCGGACCTCCCTGGAGAGTAAATGAAATAACATATGAGGCTGGCAAAGGACCAATAAGTATTAGTGTAGTTGATCCGATTAATCTGATTAGTGATACTTATACCGTTAAATTTGACTCTACCAACTACTTTATAAGTACCAG
>CAYUNU010000155.1:0-1865 GCA_964446195.1 uncultured Porphyromonadaceae bacterium
GTTGTCAGATATATGTCTGACAGACTGATGGTTATGCAAAACGGCAGAATTGTTGAGAGTGGGAACTCCGATGAGGTATTTAATAATCCGACCCAAGAATACACAAAACTATTGATGGAATCTGTACCTCGAATAAAAAAGATTTAGAATTCCTCCTCAAAGTCGTCAAGTTTCCGATAGTCGATAGTTTTTTTATTAACTCTATCACAATCCAGGTCCAAATTGAAATTAAGTGGTCGTTCAAATTCATCTTGTGAAATATTGAGAGTACTATCGGCATAAATTTTCTGCATATAAAGAGCCCACATGGGAAGAGCCATATTAGCTCCCTGACCGCGATTATCATTTCTAAAACGCACGCTCATGTCTTCACCACCTGCCCAGGTACCCGTTACCAGATCTGGAACTATTCCAACAAACCAACCATCTGCATTATTATTAGTCGTTCCGGTTTTCCCTGCTATAGGATTTTTAAAATTGTATCTAAACCTAAGTCTGATTCCCGTACCGTCGCCCTGAGTAACTCCTTCCATAAGGTTTAGCATTTTATAAGCAGCAAATTCAGAGATTGCTTCCTCTTCTCTGGGTTGGAAAGTTGATATCAGGTTACCATCCTTATCCTCAATTCGGTTAACCATAACAGGCTCTACCCAGATACCTTTATTTGCATAAGTTGTAAAAGCTCCAACAACCTCATATACTGGCAATTCAGCCGAGCCGACACAAATCGGCCAAACGGGTTCAATGTGTGACTTTATACCCATCTTTCTAACCAGGTCAATAACAGCCTGAGGGTTAGATCTTTTTATCGCCCAAGCCGAAATTTGATTCATTGATTTGGCCAATCCCTTTTTAAGAGTAACCATCTTCCCATCGTATAACTCATGATGCGAAAACTTAGGCTCATAAATAGTATCCCGACCTGTTGTGGCACTAACAAACTTAAACTGAACCGGAACATTTGGCACTTCATAGCAAGGGGAGTAACCATTTTGCATAACAAGGGTATAAACAAAGGGCTTAAAAATTGAGCCAACTTGACGACGGCCCTGCATAACCTGATCATATTGAAAGTGGGCATAATCTATTCCACCAACATAGGCTCTTATCTGCCCATTATGAGGGTCAACAGACATTAAACCAGCCCTCAAGAATCTCTTATAATACTTAATGGAATCATTGGGAGTCATTACGGTATCTATGTCGCCATGCCAGCTAAAAATCCTCATTTCAATGGGAGTATCAAAGAGCTTCCTGATGGAATCATTTGATAGGTTTTGAAGCTTATGAACCCTGTATCTTTCGCTATACAATCTGGCCAATCGAACAAAGTTTTCTATTTCTGCACTGGTAAAAGAGTTATCAAAAGGAGGCCTTCTCAGACTTCTATACTCATAATCTATTTGATACTGAAGCGAATCTCTCATATGCTCCACAACTGCTTCTTCAGCATATCGTTGCATTCTGGAATCAAGAGTTGAATATATTTTCAGCCCGTCTTTGTATAAATCATATTTTTGACCATCCTTTTTGAAATTCTTGTGTAGCCATCCTCTAATTGGATTGGCATCCCATTCGAATGCTTCTTCCGGATTATTCTCTGGCCTGGGCTCTTGCAAAATTTTTCTCAAGCGCTCTCGGTAATACGTTGCCAGTCCCAGTTTATGATCGACTTTCTGGAAATCAAGATCAATAGCCAGCAAGGCAATAGAATCAGCTAAATCGGCTTCGATGTATTTCAACTCCTTCATTTTGCCAATTACCAGATTTCTGCGATTAAAGGCCCTATCTTCAAATCGTTTAGGATTATAGGCTGATGGGTTTTTTGCCATTGCAGCCAACATAGCTGCTTCTTCAACCTTTAA
>CAYUNU010000155.1:1965-7913 GCA_964446195.1 uncultured Porphyromonadaceae bacterium
CCTGTTTCCTGACCTAAAAGAAGACTTTTAACCACCACCCTGGCCAAACCCTGAAAATCAATACCTGAGTGCCTATAATACCGCTGATCTTCAATTGCTACCAGAGCATTTATCAGATTTGGAGATATTTCTGCATGGGTTACATTAACCCGGTTATCATCCTGGTCGAAATATTGGCCCAGAACAACCCCATCATTTGAAATTATCTGACTGGCCTGATTAATTTCAGGATTTTCCAGGTCAGAAAAGCTGGGCATAAGTCCTAATTTTCCTTGAGAAATTAAAAAAAACAGGAGGACAATTAAAGTAAGCCCTCCGGCATACAAACCCCAAAAGATCAGGAGGTATTTGCGGTATGTATGATTATTTTTCTTAGCCATTTTAAACAATTTGTGACAAAAATAGTAAATTAAATGGGTAACAGGTTTTCCATTTTATTAGTCAAAACGCATCTATATATAAAAAAATTATCCATTACTTTGTGCCACTTTTTAAAAATCTAACTGGGAATATGGTTGATAATCTTGTAATTGTAGAGTCACCGGCGAAAGCCAAGACGATAGGAAAGTACCTTGGAAAAGATTTTATTGTTAAATCCAGCTTTGGACATATCCGCGATTTGTCGAAGAAGGACTACGGTATTGACATTGAAAATAAATACCAACCGCAATATATTGTTTCGCCTGATAAAAAGAAAATCGTAACTGAGCTTAGGAAGCTTGCCAAGGAAGCAAAGATGGTTTGGCTTGCCTCTGATGAGGACCGGGAAGGAGAAGCCATCGCCTGGCATCTTGCAGAAGAGCTTAGGATACCGAGTGAAAAAACCAAGAGAATCGTTTTCCATGAAATAACCAAGGAGGCGATCCTCAAGGCGATTGAAAACCCACGTACCGTTGATCAGAATTTGGTAAATGCACAACAGGCAAGAAGAATTCTTGATCGACTTGTAGGTTTTGAGCTCAGCCCAGTATTGTGGAAAAAAATAAAACCCTCTCTTTCTGCAGGCAGAGTTCAAAGCGTTGCTGTCCGCCTTTTGGTTGAAAGAGAACGGGAAGTATTGAGTTTTGTCCCTAAAGATAGTTTCAGGGTAATTGCTTATTTCAGCTTTACTGATAACGAAGGCAAGCCAGCTGTGCTAAAATCTGAACTTAATCAAAGGTTCAAAACCATAGAAGAGGCAAGAGGATTCCTGGAAGACTGCAATTCAGCCGATTTTAAGGTTTCCGGCATTGAAACTAAGCCCGTATCAAAATCACCGGCACCACCTTTCACTACATCCACCCTCCAACAAGAAGCTAGTAGAAAATTCGGGTTTTCTGTCAGTCAAACTATGACTCTGGCTCAGCACCTTTATGAGGCAGGGCATATTACCTATATGAGAACTGATTCGGTTAACCTGTCGGAGCTAGCCCTAAACACTGCCAAAAAAGAAATTATTAAGGAATACGGGGAAGAATATTCTAAATGGAGAACTTTCTTAACTAAATCCAAGGGAGCACAAGAAGCTCATGAGGCGATACGCCCTTCATACATTAACAAACCTCAGGCCGGGGCCAATGCAAATGAGAAAAAGCTTTATGGTCTGATTTGGAGGAGAACCATTGCTTCCCAGATGAGCGCAGCCAAATTAGAAAAAACAACAATTACCATATCCGTTTCAAATAGGTCCGAAAGGTTTCAATCAGCTGGAGAGGTGATTCTGTTTGATGGATTCCTAAAGGTCTATATGGAAGGGACTGACGAGGAAAAAGAAGGGAATGGAAATGGGAACGGACTTCTTCCACCAATGACCAAGGACCAGAAGCTTGTTTTAAAAACTATCGAGGCAATGCAGCGCTTCACCAATAATCCTCCTAGATATACTGAGGCCAGCTTGGTTAAAAAAATGGAGGAAATGGGTATTGGCCGACCATCAACATATGCTCCTACCATATCTACTATCCAAAGTCGTGAATATGTTGTCAAAGAGGACCGTCTGGGAAAAATGCGGAATATTGAAGGCTTGATATTAACAGAAGGAAAAATTTCTTCTGTTAAGAAACAGGAAAAAACCGGATATGAAAAAGCTAAACTTTTCCCCACAGACATAGGTATGGTTGTTAATGACTTCCTTGTCGAGCATTTTAGCAACATCATGGATTACAATTTTACTGCATCAGTGGAAAAAGATTTTGACACAATTGCTGAAGGTGGTTTGATTTGGTTTAACATGATTGATAAATTTTATAAGCCATTTCATAAAAAGGTTGATAAAACTCAAAAGGAAACATCAAGAAGTTCTGGAGAAAGAGAGCTTGGCAAACATCCTGAAACCGGCGAACCAATAATTGTAAGAATTGGACGATACGGCCCAATGGCACAAATTGGTGAAGCTGGTGAAGACAAAAAGCCTAGATTCGCACGATTACAAAAAGGACAGCTTTTAGAGACCATTACTCTCGAAGAAGCTCTCGAACTATTTAAACTGCCAAGATCCTTAGGCAATTATGAGGATGAAGAAATGATCGTTGGCCTTGGTCGCTTTGGCCCTTATGTAAGGCACAAAGGTGCATTCTACTCTCTGAAAAAGGGCATTGATGATCCAATGGAAATAACAGCAGATAGGGCTATTGAGCTAATTCTTATAAAAAAAGAGGCCGACTCCAAGAAGAAAATCAAAGAGTTTGAGAATGATCCGGAGCTTAAAATCCTGAATGGAAGATATGGCCCATATATCTCCTACAAAAAAACCAACTACCGTATTCCTAAGGATACTGATCCAAGCAGTTTAACTTATGAGGAATGCAATGAAATAATAGAAGGAAGCACCAAGAGTAAAAAGAAAAAATAGGATGAGCCTTGGCCGTGATTTATTAGCCTACTTTGTACCTGCAGAAAAGGATTCCCTGCTTGTCAATGGTCCCTTTGATTATTCTACTTTGGGGGAGAATATGCTTTTCACCAAGGTTGACAGCCATGAATCTATTCTGGATCAAGTTCAAATTGTGATATTTGGCTATCCTGGGGTATCTGTTTCAAATTCGATTAAGAAGAACCTCTATGCCCTGAGTAATTACTTCCCTCCAAACTCCATACTGGATCTTGGCACCCTAAAAAAAGGAAATAAAAAATCAGATACAGAAAGTGCCATCAAAGATGTTGTTGCTGAACTAGGCAGGAAACAAAAAACCATTATCATTTTAGGCGGAAAATCCGAAGACACAATACATCTTTATGAAGCGTATTCTCTTTTAGAGCAAGCTGTTAATATTTGTGGAATTGATGCAGGAATTCCCCTTTCAATAAATGAAAATCATCCAAAATCCCACTATCTAAATAATATTTTACTCAATCCTGAAAATAAATTATTCGATTATTCACACCTTGCTTACCAGGTATATTTCACCTCTCAGGCTGCTCTCGAATTACTAGATAATTTATACTTCAATCACATCAGGTTGGGAACTATAAGACAAGATATTAGGGAAGCAGAACCCGAATTTAGGAATACAGATATTCTTAGTTTTTCTATGTCCTCAATCCGTGCATCTGATGCACCATCCAGTTCAGATCCAGGACCCAATGGACTCTATGCAGAAGAGGCTTGTCAGCTAAGCAGATATGCCGGTTTAAGTGAAAGACTGAGCTGTGTTTCCATCAACAACATTACAGCTAAAGGCACTGATTTACAGATAACTTCAGCTTTAGCCGGGCAGATTGCATGGCACTTTATTCAAGGGTTTTTCCAACGCAAGAACGAATACCCTTATTCTGATATTTCTAACTTTCAAAAGTACATTGTTAACGTGCCAAATGTTGGGCATGATATACATTTTTACAAAAGCCCAAAGACTAAGCGCTGGTGGATTGAAGTGCCATATCCTGGCAAAAAATTCCAGAGGTCTATTTTCGTGGCTTGTTCTCCTTCTGATTATCAAGCTGCTTGCGAAGGAGAAATTCCTGACAGGTGGTGGAAGAATTTTCAGCGACTTTCTTAGGCTATCAGATAATTTCAAAGCCTCTGTATACGTTATTAAAACTTGTAAAGTATGTATATTTTCCTTTATTTTACTGTCTTAAAATGAATAGGCCACAAAATATTTTAAAGCTTGCTATGATTTTTATGGGTTTTTGCTTGAGTTTTTCAAGCATGGCTCAGCAAGATCCACAGTTCAGCATGAACATGTTTGGAAACATGGGCATTAATCCAGGCTATGCCGGCAGTCAGGGTTTAATGACTGCCTCAGTCATTAACAGACAACAGTGGATGGGTTTCACAGGAAACCCAAAAACAACTCTATTTTCTGCAAATACTCCAATCAAACCTTTCGGTATCAATAGTGGAGTAGGATTATCCATATTAGATGACCGCCTGGGTTTTGAGAAGAATATGTCTCTTAATATCAGTTACGCTTACAGGCTGTCTATAGGCTCAGGAAATCTGGGAATTGGTATAAGTGGTGGATTCTTGAACAAAACCCTGAAAGGTGAGTGGAGTATCCCCGACAGTGATTTTCATGTTTCCCCTGGTCAGGATCCAGCTATTCCGGCAGGAGAGGAAGTGGGAATGGCTTTTGATATGGCTGCAGGATTGTTTTATAATTCAGACAACTTTTATGCCGGTTTATCTTCTACCCACTTGTTGGAACCGACAGTTGATTATGGCTTAAGTGCCAAGTCAGATATGAAAAGGCATTATTATCTTACAGCCGGATATAACTACAATTTGCCAAACCCAATACTTGAAATTCAACCATCATTTTTAGCAAAATATGACGGAGCATCAATGCAGTTTGATGTTAATGCAATGGTCATATACAATAAAAAGTTCTGGGGTGGCGTTTCGTATAGGCTTGGAGATGCCATAGTTGTTATGGCTGGAACAGAACTAACAAATGGCATGAGAGTAGGTGTTGCTTATGACTTCACAACTTCAGCAATTGCTGCGTATAGCAATGGTTCCGTTGAATTTGTGCTAAGCTATAGCTTGGAAATAGGTGGAAATAAAGCGACTCGCAAATATAGAAGTGTTAGAATTTTGTAATATATTGAAACTGTTTTAGAGCTCTAATAGCTTTACGAACCATACAGATAATTATTATGAAGAATTTAATCCTAATCAGTCTGATTACCATTCTGGTTCTTTCTGGATGTGCTAATGCCGGCAACGGAGAATTAGTTGGGGTCCAGAAAAGAGACAAATGGTTCGAACCTGATCCATACGGTATGGTTGAGGTTCCAATGGGTTCCTATGTCGTAGGTCCAAATGATGAAGACATATCATTTGCCATGAACAACCAGTCTAAAACCATCTCCGTTGATGGATTTTGGATGGACGACACAGAGATAACCAACAACGAATATCGTCAGTTTGTTAACTGGGTTGTTGATTCTTTGGTGCGCCAAAAACTTGGTGAGGAGTATAATCCTGATGAATTCCTCATCGAAGAAGATGAGTTTGGAAATCCAATCGACCCTCCATTCCTGAATTGGGAAACCAGGATAAACACCAGGGACGAGGAGGTAAAAGAGGTTTTAGATCAATTCTATATACCCGAAAACGAACGCTTTTTCAGAAGGAAAGAACTAGACACGAGAAAGCTTGTCTATGAGTATCAGGAAATTGATTACCAAGCTGCTGCTGCAGAAAGGTTGGACTACAAACGTAAAGTCTTGAATTCCGATAAAACCGAAACATTTTATGAAGATGAGGAAATGGTTTCAGATCGATCAAAATTCATTAAGACAATTCAAATCAATGTCTACCCCGATACTTTGAGCTGGATTTCTGATTTTACCTATAGTTATAACGACCCAATGGCAAAAATGTATTTCTGGCATCCGGGATATGATGATTACCCCTTAACAGGCGTATCTTGGGAACAGGCCCAGGCTTTTTGTGTTTGGAGAACTCAATATCAAAACAATTACCTTGTCAAGAAGGGAAGCAACATGTTTGTGCAGAACTA
>CAYUNU010000156.1:0-7877 GCA_964446195.1 uncultured Porphyromonadaceae bacterium
AGACGATATTAAATCGGAATTCATTGGTATCGTTAATTATGGGATAATCGGCCTCATCCAGCTCGAGCTGGGTCCTGGCGAACCAGCAGAGTTATCACAAAAAAAAGTTATGGAGCTTTATCAGGAGAAAATCGATGAAGCAAAAAACCTTATGATGAGGAAAAACCATGACTATGGAGAGGCGTGGAGAGAGATGAGGATTTCTTCCTATACCGACCTTATTCTAATGAAAATTTATCGGACAAAGCAGATCGAAGATAATGATGGACAAACGATTATCTCAGAAGGCATAGCAGCTAACTATCTGGACATGATCAACTATGCAGTGTTCGGACTAATTAAAATAATTTTTGAAAAATCGGAATTATGATGGCAACATTACGTGGTATAAGTAGATTAATTGTAGGACTAATATTTACCTTTTCAGGATTTGTAAAATGCGTTGATCCCCTTGGTACAGCGATTAAATTCGGTGACTATTTTGGGGCATTCGAATTGGATTTCCTATTGCCTCTTGCCCTGCCAGCTGCAGTCCTTATGTGTGCAGTGGAATTATCTATAGGACTCATGTTGATTTTTAATATCAAGGTGCCCTGGGCGGCATGGATGTCTGTCATTTTCATGGCAGCGTTTACTCCCATAACCCTAATACTGGCTATTGACAACCCAGTGAGTGATTGCGGTTGCTTTGGAGATGCTTTAATATTAACTAACTGGCAAACTTTCTATAAAAATATTGCTATTGATGTTTTCGTCATCATACTCTTTATTAACCGCAATAAATATAAGGAGCTGTTCAGCAAACCAAAAAGGATTATGGCAACTTTTGTTGTATTCATAGCTGTTATCGGATTTGAAATTTTCAGTCTGAACAGACTGCCAATAATCGATTTCCGCCCTTACAAAATTGGTGTTAATATTCCCGAGGGAATGACCATCCCGGAAGGAGCTCAGGAACCTGTTTATGAAACAACTTTGATCTATCAAAAAGATGGAGTAAAAAAAGAATTTACTGTTGATAATTATCCACAGGGAGATGATTGGGAATGGGTTAGTACCGATAGTAAGGAGATCGAAAAAGGCTATGAACCTCCCATTCACGACTTCAGTATAAACCTGGAAGATGGCGATTATACCGATATTATTCTGGCTGATGAAAACTATACCTTCCTTCTTATTAGCCATGATATCCAAAAAACAAATAGGAAAAATCAGGATAAATTGAATGACATGGCCAGCAGATTAATGAACATGGGTATTAAATTTATCTGTTTGACCAGCTCTGACAAAAACCTCATTGAGGAATATAAAATGGAAACAGGTGCACCATTTATTTTTGGCTTCGCAGACGAAACAACCTTAAAAACAATCATAAGGTCAAACCCCGGACTAGTGCTGATCAAAGAAGGAACTATTCTGGATAAATGGCATCACAGATCCCTACCAGATACGGATGAACTAATTGAAAGACTCAATTCGCCCAGTTATTAACAAACTTTGCTAGCATTCATTCTAAAGCGGCTGTTCAATGGCATCCTGGTAATTTTCGGGGTTGTAACTCTCGTTTTCCTGCTTTTTGCTTTGCTTCCTGCCGATCCTGCACGAATGGTGCTCGGACAGAGAAGCGATGAGCAATCACTTGAAATGGTGAGGAAAGACCTGGGACTGGATCAGCCGGCCTGGAAACAATATCTCAAATATATCAACGATCTTAGCCCCCTTTCAGTACACAATATAATCGATAAGGAAAGCTTCTTCTACCTGGATAAAGAAATATATCCCGCTTCAACCACTATCCTCAATCTATCAAAAGAGAAGACCCTCGTATTAAAAACACCATACCTCAGAAGATCATTCCAATCCAGAGAAAGAGTTGGTTCTATCCTGATGAACGCACTGCCCAATACCTTTTTTCTTGCTCTATGTTCAATAATTATAGGCTCAATACTTGGCATACTCTTTGGCATTGCCTCGGGAATTAAACCTAATAGCCTAATTGACAGAGTACTAGTCTTCGTATCAACCCTCGGAATGTCGGTGCCTTCATTTTTTGCCGCTATCCTGATCGGGTGGCTGTTCGCTTATATCCTGGGTCCAATTACCGGACTTAATATCACAGGAAATATTACCGAGATCGACGATCTGACTGCAGAATCATCGCTTCAATTAAAGAATATAATATTGCCCGCTATAACCCTCGGAATAAGGCCTCTTGCTGTCGTAACCCAGCTCACCAGAAATTCATTGATGCAAGTGATGAAACAAGACTTTATCCGTACGGCCAGGGCCAAGGGCTTAAGTGAATCAAAAGTTGTATTCCGACATGCATTGAAAAACGCTTTGAATCCTGTAGTAACCTCTATATCTGGATGGTTTGCTTCACTTATGGCAGGAGTGGTATTTGTAGAATACATATTTGGATGGAAAGGATTAGGAAATGTTCTTGTTCTATCACTAAATAACCTCGATGTTCCTGTAGTTTCGGGATGCATTCTGATAATTTCAATTATTTTTGTGCTCATTAATATCGGGGTGGATATAATGTACTCTATTCTCGATCCAAAAGTTAGATTATCATAAAAAGTAAATCATGAGAAAGAAAATTGTAGCAGGAAACTGGAAAATGAATACCAGCCTCGAAGAAGGCGTAAAACTTGCAGCAGCAGTAAATTCATTTGTTGCTGATTTTGACAACAAAGAAATTGGAGTTGCTATTGCCCCACCTTTCACACATCTATCTGAGATATCAAAAGTTATCGATAATGATGCTATTTGTCTAACTGCTCAAAACTGCTCATCAGAAGCAAGCGGCGCTTATACCGGTGAAGTAGCAGCTAGCATGCTTAAAAACCTGGGTGTTAAAGCAGTTATCCTGGGCCACTCCGAAAGACGTGCGTATTTTAAAGAAGACTATAGCACCCTGGCAAAAAAAACAAACTTGGTGCTAAGTGAAGGAATGAAGGCAATTTTCTGCGTAGGTGAAACATTGGAAGAAAGAGAATCCAATACACAAGAAACAGTTGTTAAAACACAATTATCAGAAAGCCTTTTTCACCTGGATGTGGAAGCAATGAAGAATATTATTCTGGCTTACGAACCAGTATGGGCTATTGGAACTGGAAAAACAGCTTCTCCCCAACAAGCGCAAGATATGCATAAGTATATCCGCCTGGTAATGACAGAAAAATATGGAGCCGAAGTAGCCAACAACATGACTATCCTCTACGGTGGAAGTTGTAAACCCTCAAATGCTAAAGAGATATTTGGCCAGGCTGATGTTGATGGTGGACTAATAGGTGGTGCTGCATTGAAAGCTGAGGACTTCGGCGCACTGATAAGCTCCTTTTAATATGAGAAGAAAGATTCTCCTTGTAATATAACTTTTATATAAGGCAATCCGTTAACTTTAGGATTGCCTTTTTTTATGAATAAACTTTGGCTCATATTATCCCTAACAGTAATTCTCCTTTCAGCAAACCATAAGGATTGTAAAGGACAGGATGAATACAATTTCTTACCTGATAAAGAGGCCTTTAATCAGGAAATCAACAAGTTTTTCGATAAGTATGGCAGCTCAACTAGCAAGGATCTTCTTAAAAGCTTCCTGACTTATACCGATGATACTGAACTAGAAGAAAATGAATGGATCTCAATAGCCGAAATAAGTAATAATATAACAGCTCGCCTAAATAACA
Source organism: uncultured Porphyromonadaceae bacterium (assembly GCA_964446195.1). Taxonomy (GTDB): domain Bacteria; phylum Bacteroidota; class Bacteroidia; order Bacteroidales; family UBA12481; genus JAUVKA01. The sequence continues at coordinate 3,696 of CAYUNU010000156.1, forward strand.
GATATCTGTATATGTCGGGTTTTATTGAAGCAATCGTTTCATTCAAAGATAATCCTGATCGACTAGGTAATTTCCAGGTCTGGAGCCAGCATGTTAATAAAATACTCCAGGGAGAAAGCAAAAGGCTGAAACCACTTTCCGATTTTTTCACTTTCACAAAAAAACTGCACGAAGAAAAAATAATCTCAGGATCATCTAACATTAACTGGAAAATCTCCTCTCCTGATTACCGCTTCCTCTCAGATGGAGACTTCCTCGTCCAAACCGGTAAAATTAACCTTACTGGAGAGGCAGGAAGTGATAGCAGCCGCATTCAATCAACCAGCGGGAAATACTACCCCTCAAAAAGCTCATGGTCTGGAAAAGGTGGCAGAATATCCTGGGAAAAAACTGGTATAGAGAATAACCTGGTTTATGTGACTCTCAAAAATTACGATCTCGATCTCTCGAAATCTGGATATACCATCGATTCAATACAGCTCATCGACCAACGAAATTTTAATTACCCTCTAACAGGGAAATTTGAAGATAAAATTTCTATCGGAGTGAGACCAGAAAGATCAGGATACCCCCGATTCACATCTTATGATGCTAACCATCGTATCAAATCTATATTTCCTGATATGGATTACCTGGGAGGTTACAGTCTGGAAGGAACAAAAATAATTGGTTCCGGCAGCGGCCTGAACAAAGGCGAACTGATGGTATTTAAGAAAAACAAACCTATAATGCAGCTCAAATCATCTCGATTTGTGTTCGATGAAGAGGGAGCTAAGGGCTTAAACACTATGACAAAAGTTTTTCTTGGAACAGATTCAATTTTTCATCCCGGACTTTTCTTCCAGTTTAAAAAAGCTAAAAACGAACTAGTACTATTAAGAGATGGCACAGGGGCATCAAACTCTAAATTCTTCGATTCCTTTCATCAAATGGCATTGGATGTTAAGATGTTAAGCTGGTCGCCAGGTGATTCACTTCTTTACCTCTCCGGAATGCTCGGATCAATGGAGAATGATGCGGTTTTTGAATCAGCCGACTTCTTTAGTCTACAGTGGTTCAATGAGATAATGCTGGCCGACAAAAAAAACCCCTTGCTGTTGGTTAAACAATGTGCAGATCACTTTAATTCAAGGTTTTATTATTCCAGCGATCTGGCAAATTTTATGGAAAAACCGCTCAATCTTGTTGAAGAAATGATCCTCAATGTTTCATACCTGGGATTCGTCAGATACAACACAGAAACAAATTTAATCGAGGTCCTGCAGAGGACATACGACTTCCTTCAACAGCACGCAGGACTTATGGATTATGATATCATTAAGTTTAATTCTTTTTCTGAACCACCAAACCCTAACGCAATAATTAGTCTGGATAATGGGAAAATGAAGTTCTTTGGGGTTAAGGAAATCAGCTTAAGCAATTCCAGATCGGTGAAATTAATACCAGACCGACAAACGCTTACGATAGATCAAGAAAGAGACATGAGGTTTGATGGTACTGTTGTTGCTGGTCTAATGACCTTCACCGGTACTAATTTTGAATTTGTTTATGAAGATTTCCTAATAAAGATGGATACAGTCGATGAAATACATCTCAAAGTTCATATACCTCTTGTTAGAGACTACCTGGAAACCGAAATTGCCAATGTAAGTTCAATCATTGAAGATACACGAGGCGTCCTCCATATAGACGCCCCAAATAACAAAGCCGGACTGGAACCCGAAGAAAGCCCACAGTTCCCTCTTTTTAGGTTTGATACTACTGCCTACGTATACTACGACCAGAAATTCATTCAAAATGGAGCTTATACAAGGGATTCCTTCTTCTTCGAGATTAGCCCTAATACCCTCCCCGGTTTGAATGATGTGCGATTCAGAGAAAATCTGTTTTTCCCCGGTACTTTTAAAACCTACAATATTTTTCCATCCCTCGAACTTGACCTGTTTTACAGAGATGATAATTCACTTGGCTTCGACACTTTCTATACCCCCGAAGAAGGATATCCCGTTTATATCGACAGAGGAACATTTTTCAACGAAATAAGTATGAACAATAGTGGATTAAGAGGCAAAGGAAGCCTCACCTACCTGGGTAGCACAATAGAGTCGGAAAACTTCCTGTTCCTGCCCGATAGAGCGCTTATTGAAGTACAGGATGTTATCGTCGGTAAAAACTCCTCAGCTTTTGGTAATCCCGAAATAATGGGACAGAATCTTATGGCCACCTGGAGTCCACTAGAAAACAGCCTCATGTTTGATCAACAGGATGAACCCCTTATTCTCTATGGTAATGGAGAGTTTACCGGCAAATTATTCATTGAACCAGAATCCATACACGGAGCAGGAAGCCTGATTATGCCCGAATTTACAGCATCCTCAGATGATCATATATTCATGGAAGAAAGAGTGGATATGAATGATGGCCAGCTAAAAATACATACCAAACCCAGGAATGAGACAATTTCGTCCGACGATGATATTGATTTTATTGGAAACCATATTAGCGGCGCAATAGACTTAAAAAACAGACTGGCGGAATTTGCACAAACGGATGACCAAGTGGGCGAGCTGATATTCCCTGTAAATAAGTATATCTCGGATGGTAATTCATTCATCTGGGATATGGATAGTAGTCTAATCTCTCTCAATCCCAGCCTACTAACATCAAGCAAAAAAGAACATAATTCATTAAACTTCCGCACCGGTAATTCGATGTACGACATCAACTCCTACACTATCACCGCTAATAATGTCCCATGGATCGACGTGGCCGATGTACGAATATTCCCCGGTACCGAACAGATTATTATTCATCCTGATGCAGTAATTGATTCCCTTAGCTGCTCAAGAATAGTGTCCTCAAATAGTGACTTAGGCCATGAGTTCATTAATTCTAAGGTTTTTATCAGAGGTAAAGATAATTATTCCGCTTCGGGGCAATACCTTTACCACGACGTAGCCGGACAGGAGCTGAAATTACCTTTTGAGGAAATTGGAGCGAGATCAGGTAGGCCAAGCGAAGGCAAAGCAAAAGTGGATACAATTTCACCATTCTTCATAAGCCCAGAATTCAAATTTATTGGTGATGTGGAATGGAACAACAATAACAATCTGCTAAATTTCAAGGGCTCATACAGCCTCACTCAGGATTGCCCCGGACTGAAAAATTCCTGGGTGAGATTGAATACAGAGATTAATCCCCTGGATGTTATAATACCTGTCGATAGCCTATCCAGAAGTTATGATGGAGAAGTACTTCGTCAGGGATTCTTCCTCAGTAACCAGCCTATATCACTTTACCCTGCCTTCCTCGGCCCCCACCTGAGCTATGCCGATCATCCCGTTATATCTACCTTCGGACAAATAAGTTTTGATTATTCAAATAACCAATACATAATACAACAAGCTCCCTTGAATGATTCAGTTTCCATTAGCCCCACTCTAACACTCGATAGAAATACTTGTGTTACAAAGGCAAGAGGAAAACTTGATCTCGGAGTGAATCTTGAGCCTCTCCAAATTTCAACAACTGGTACTATTCAACATAATGTTTCCAATGATTCGATTTTAAGCGAGCAAATAATGCTTGTCGATTTCTTCCTTGACGATAAGCTACTCGATATTTTCGCTGAAAAGATGAATGAGAAAACCAGCCTTAAGCCTGTTGACTACAACAGGGAAAATTACAAGAACTCACTCATTGATTGGCTGGGCAAAGAAAAGGGACAAGAACTTTTAAACGAGTTAACCCTGATGGGCGGATTTAGAAGAGTTCCTGATGAATTCCGACACACTCTGTTTTTTACAGATCTGAAAATGAGATGGAACTCTGAAAGAGGCTCCTATCAATCAGTAGGTAAAATCGGGATAGGTAATATTGATAACAGATCGGTAAATAAACTTGTCGATGGCCATCTTGAAATTGTAAAAAGCCGGGGAGGAGATAGCTTCACATTTTATGTGGCCTTCGATACTAACTCGTACTTCTTCTTTTACTACAACCGTGGCGTAATGCAGGTACTAGCCGGTCCAAGCTTCGAAGAATTTAACAACAGACTAAGAGATATAAAGCCCCGAAAACGTAGGTTGAAAACAAAATCCGGCCCAAGATATGAATACGCATTGGGGCAATACGGTCTGGTTAGATCTTTCCTCAATGCTATTAACGATAGATAAATAATCC
>CAYUNU010000157.1:0-1661 GCA_964446195.1 uncultured Porphyromonadaceae bacterium
GTTGATTCAATTTTTCATGGGCTTTATACTATTGAGGAAAGGTCACTTATACAGCTTAATACCGACCAACCATTATTTGGAGATTTTAATATTGCGCTTAACGAGATGACGGTTCATAAAAGGGATGATTCTTCTATGATTACAATTTATGCACATCTCAACGGGCAGTACCTAAACTCCTATTGGGCTGATGGTCTTATAGTATCAACGCCCACCGGATCCACTGCCTACTCCCTCAGCGTAGGGGGGCCACTCTTATTACCAGGCTCAAATGACTTTATCTTATCACCAATAGCACCTCATAACTTAACAGTCAGGCCTTTAGTGTTTCCAGATGATATGTTGTTGACTCTCAGGATTGACGGACGTGGCAAGCAAATACTAGTTTCTTTGGATTCACGGTCGGTAGTTGTGGAATCCAGTTTTGAGCTAAGGATAAGTAAAGCTCCATATAAAATCAAAACATTGCGATTGAAGGATCATGAATTTTACAATACCTTAAGATCAAAATTAATGTGGGGTGCTGATAAGAGAAATTAATAATTATCCCGTCTTTATGTAGCTTTTTCAAGCTTCTGTTTTTGTCGAATTTTGAATGGCAAAATATACTATATTTGCGGTTTAGAAGTTATTGTAAGTAGTTCAGCTTTTAGCTTGCTCTTACAATATCATTATTTATGAAGCATATCATTTTAATATCGGTTATATTATTGGGATTGAGCGGAGGTGTACTCAGAGCTCAGATAAGTTCTGATTATGGCATTTTCCTGGGGATTTCCGAGGAGCATAGGCATACTATTTTACCGATACCAAAGGTTGGATCAGTTAAGCCTGCGGTAGGAGCTTTCTATAGGTTAAATATTAATCCCAGGTATTCTCTTCGTGGAGGGATAAATTATGGTATTGGAACCACTCCAGAAGAATCGATTTTAGGGCATACCCCGCTTCAGAAAGCTGATTTTTATGGTTTGGTAGAATTTAATTTTTTGCCTTTGGATGTTAAGAGAGACAGAATAAAAGTGAGTACCTATGTTGCCACCGGACTGGCTTATTATAAGAGCTTAGTCGTTCCTTTTCATACAGGGGTAAAATACAACGCTACTGATGAATTAACCCTCGGTGTTGAATGGAATATTCGCCGGGGATTTAGAGCAAATCCTACTGATCCTGATACCGGATTTAGACAATTTCGTCTTACAGAATGGAATTCTTTTTTTGGTGTAACAATTGGTTATCAGGTAATAAAGACTTGTCGCACTTGCCCGTTTTACGAAACAAACCGAGTTTATAAGAAAAATCGCAGCAAAAAGAAATGACAATTAAGGAAAAGCTCAATAGGGAAAAGCTGCCAAAACATGTGGCCGTTATTATGGATGGTAACGGAAGGTGGGCAAAGCGTAAAGGTGCTATGAGGATTTTTGGGCATCAGAATGGAGTTAAGCCCATTCATGAAATTGTTGAAGCTTCAGGAGAGCTTGGAATTAAGTATTTGTCGCTTTATGCCTTTTCTACTGAGAATTGGGGTAGGCCGAAGGATGAGATCGATGCTTTGATGGGTCTTCTTGTGACAACCATACCCTGTCCACAAGAAACTCCCTCCACAATATAATCAGCAGCCTCAATATATTCTTCCGGAACCTGTTGTATCCCAAGACATGTCA
>CAYUNU010000157.1:1671-7877 GCA_964446195.1 uncultured Porphyromonadaceae bacterium
CGATGCTTTGATGGGTCTTCTTGTGACAACAATAAAGAAAGAAGCTAAAAAGCACCCTGAACATGATGTTAAAGTTTTATCAATAGGTGATTTGGATAAACTTCCACCCCTTCCCCGTAAAGAGCTTTTGAATATTATCGATCAAACTAAAAACAATAAGGGACTTGTTGTTAATCTTGCACTATCATACAGCTCAAGAGCTGAAATCGCATCAGCAGTGAGAAAAATAAGCGAGGATGTCAAGGCCGGCTTATTGGAATCCAAGGATATTGATAATGCTAAATTTGAACAATATCTTTTTACAGCAGGAATCCCTGATCCGGAATTAGTTATCCGTACTAGTGGTGAATACCGGATAAGTAATTTCCTATTATATCAAATTGCATACGCAGAATTATATTTTACTGAGGTTCTGTGGCCTGATTTTTCCAAAGAAGATTATTATACTGCACTTCTTGATTTCCAGAACCGTGAGCGCAGGTATGGATTAACAAGTGAACAATTCTAAATAGCATATTCCAGGTATGAAATATACATTACTCATTTTTACTGTTTTCATTTTTACTCTAGGTTCTGTTAATGGCCAGGATCAGCAGAATAAACCAATGAAGGTCATTAACTACAACCTTCAACCCAAAGAATATGAAATTGGGGGGGTAACTGTTTCCGGACTGAAGTATCTTGGACAGGCAAATACATTGATAGCTGTTTCCGGTTTTGTTGTTGGTGAGACTATTGAAGTACCAGGAAGTGGTATTCGCGAGGCAATCGAAAACCTTTGGGATTTGAAGTTATTTTCGGATGTAAGAATTACTGCAACCAAAATAGTTGAATCCAAAATATTCTTGGATATTTTCGTAATGGAACAGCCGCGATTATCAGCCTTTTATTTCAATGGTGTTAATAAGACAGAAGCTGATGACCTAACTGAAAAAGTGAAGCTTCTCAGAGGTACTGAAGTAACGGCTAACATGCTGGGACGTACCAAAAAGATTATCACCGAGCATTTTATTAATAAGGGATACCTCAATGCAAGTGTCGATATTATTCAAAAGCCAGATAGTACACTTCCAAATTACTCTACTCTGGGTATAAACATTTCAAAAAAGAGTAAGGTGAAAATCAGGGAGCTTGTTTTTGAAGGGGTAAGCGTTATCCCAGAGTCGAAACTGAGGCGAACAATGAAGGAGACAAAGCAAAAGACATGGTATAATCTTTTTAAAACATCAAAGTATATTCAGGGGAATTTTGATGATGACCTTAATCTTCTTCTGGCCAAATACAATGAACTTGGGTATCGCGATGCACAAATAGTAAAAGACTCGCTATACAAGAATGATGATGGAACAGTTGGGCTTGTAATTGGCATTGAGGAAGGTAGACAATACTTTTTCAGAGACATTTCATGGGTTGGTAATACCAAGTATAATTCAGAATTTCTTACCGAAATTCTGAAGATTGATAGAGGAGATATTTTTGATCAGACACTTTTAGACGCACGATTAACAATTGATCCTGATGCTGTTGCTAATGCCTACCTCGACAATGGTTATCTTTTTTATGAGGCAACTCCTGTGGAGATAAATATTGAGGGGGATTCAATTGACCTTGAAATTGTTATCAGAGAAGGAACTCAGGCTAGAATAAATAATGTTACTATTACAGGAAATGATCGCACTAACGAGCACGTTATCAGACGGGAAATTAGATCATTACCGGGTGATTTATTCGACAGATCGGAAATTATTCGCTCGGCTAGAGAATTAGCTCAGCTCGGATTTTTTGATGCAGAATCAATAAATCCTGTTCCTACTCCTCATCCCGAAGATGGAACAGTGGATATTGAATATCAGGTTGTTGAAAAAGCAAATGACCAGATTGAAATTTCCGGGGGATGGGGTGCCGGTATGGTAATTGGAACTCTGGGGGTTAGGTTTGGAAACTTTTCAGCCAGGAACTTTTTCAAAAAAGGTGCTTGGCGGCCCTTGCCTTCAGGTGATGGACAAAATCTAAGCTTGAGAGCCCAGTCTAATGGACGATATTACCAGTCATACAGTGCATCTTTTGTTGAGCCATGGCTTGGAGGTAAGAAGCCAAACTCATTTTCAGTTTCCTTGTATCATACCATGCAAACCAATGGATATGTGTCAGAAGATCCATCTGCTGCCTCCATGAAAATTTCTGGTGCATCCTTAGGTCTTGGCCGCAGATTGTCATGGCCGGATGACTTCTTCTCTCTGGTTAATACTCTTTCATTTCAAAGATATAATCTAAGTAACTGGTCGTATTTCCTCATTTCAGATGGTATAGCGAACAACCTTAGCTTTTCTACCAACTTTGCCAGAAATTCCACCGACCAGATTATCTATCCTAGAAGAGGGTCTAACTTTTTACTTGGATTACAGATTACCCCTCCATACTCATTGCTGAATGGAAGAGATTATAGTACGCTGAATAATACTGAAAAATATAAGTGGATTGAATACCATAAATGGACATTCAAAGCAAGCTGGTTTACTAAATTATGGACTGTAACTGCCGGTGAGAAAGAGCTTGATTTTGTTCTTGCAACGAAAGCAGAGTTTGGTTATTTGGGATATTTTAACAAGGATGCCCGGTCACCGTTTGAAAGTTACGAAGTTGGTGGAGATGGAATGATGGGGTACAGTTATTATGGAAAAGATATAATTTCTCTGAGAGGTTATGAAAACAGCTCGGTAACACCGCCTGCTGGAGCTAATTTATATGATAAATTTGCAATGGAATTGAGGTTCCCTATCTCTCTCAATCCAAGTGCTACTCTTTATGCTCTCGCATTTATAGAAGGTGGAAATGCCTGGTATGATTTCAAAGACTTTAACCCATTCAACATGGTTCGTTCTGCTGGTTTTGGTGTCAGGATATTCCTGCCGATGTTTGGTATGATGGGGGTTGATTGGGGATATGGATTTGATGATCTGCCTTACCAGACAGGGAAAAATGGCAGCCAATTCCATTTTGTTCTCGGACAACAACTTTAATGAAGTCCGAAGGGTGAAAAACCAAAAGATACTTGGGAAAATTGGTATAGTTATTGCAACTCAGATAGAAATATTTTAAAAATTTACGTTATGAAAAAGATACTTTTAGCATTGGTCATTGCCATAATGGGAACAGGCATGGGTTTTAGTCAGAAGTTTGCCTACGTCGACACTGATTATATTCTTGGGCGTATTCCATCTTATGATGCTTCTCAAAAGCAGTTGGATAAATTTGCAGCAGACTGGCAGAAAGAAATTGAAGATAAGAGGGCCGAAATCGAGGCTTTATACAAAGATTATCAGGCCGAAAGGGTTCTTCTGACAGAAGAGATGAGAAAGAAGCGAGAAGACGATATTATCGCTCGTGAAAAGGTTATAAAGGATTTGCAAAAAAAATACTTCGCTCCCGAAGGAGAATTATACAAAAAGAGGCAGGACCTTATAAAACCTATTCAGGATGATGTTTTTAATGCTATTAAAGAGCTTGCTGAGGAAGGTAGTTATGCGATTATTTTTGACTCGGCCTCCGGTCCAACAATGTTATATACCAATCCTCGGTATGATAAAAGTGATGAGGTCTTGACCAAACTTGGATATCAGTAATATAGGAGTTTACAGCAAATAATTAAAAAATTCTTTAAATGAGAAAAGTGATTTTCGTGCTGTTGGCCTGTTTCATTTTGGGAACAGGAACGGCTTTTCAGACTATAGCCCAAATAAAAATAGGGCATATCAATTCAACTGAATTATTCATGGCTATGCCTGAAAGAGATAGCGCAATGCTTGTTCTTGAACAGCAGAAACAAGCAATTTTGAAGCAATCAGAAGAATTAAGTGTTGAATATAATCGGAAGCTGGAATTATATATTAATCAAAGGGATTCACTTTCTCCATTGGTTGTGAAAACAAAAGAGGATGAATTGAGGGATTTTCAAAATAGGATTAGAACTTTTGAGACTGCAGCAGATCAGGAGATGCAAAATAAGCAACAAACTATATTTCAACCAATTTTTGACAAGGCACAGGAAGCTATAAAAACTGTTGCGAAAGAAAATGGCTTTAAGTATATTCTCGATGTTAGTCAAGGATATATACTTTATTTTCCGGAGGAAGAATCTTATGATATCTTATCTTTAGTAAAAACGAAACTTGGCATACAGTAGTAGTTCTGTTTAAATAAAAAATATTAAATCCTTGTTGTAAATTGCAGCAAGGATTTTTCTATGGATAGAAATTCTCATATTGGTGTTTTTGATTCAGGTATTGGAGGGCTTTCTGTATTGAAATCTCTTCGTAAGGAGTTACCTATGGAGTCCTTTATATATATGGCAGATTCCGCAAATGCACCATATGGCAGACTGCCTGCCGAAAAAATCATAGAATTGTCTCGTAAAAACACGGAGTTTCTGCTATCAAAAAACAGCAAAGTGATTGTTATTGCTTGTAATACTGCAACAGGTGCGGCTATAAAGTATCTTAGGCAGACATTTTCTGTTCCGTTTATTGGCATGGAACCAGCAGTGAAACCAGCTGCACTTTTGTCCAAAACAGGAAAAATTGGTGTTCTGGCTACAGCCAGGACTTTTGAGGCTGACCATTTTAACACTACAGTTGAGAGATATTCGGGCGATGTTGATGTAATAGTTAAGATCGGTGATGGTTTGGTAGAGATGGTGGAGAAAGGAAGTCTTGACACTCCAGAATTGATGAATTTGCTGGAAGAATATCTTGAGCCTTTGATTAAGGAAGGGATTGACCAGTTAGTTTTGGGCTGTACTCACTACCCATTTTTAATTCCTGCCATCCGCAAAATTCTTCCTGATGAGGTAGTTATACATGATCCGGCACCAGCAGTAGCCAGCCAAACCAGAAGAGTGTTGCTCCAGAAGAATAGCTTGGTTTTAAATGGAAAACTATTTGAAGATGAGTTTTATTCAACTGGTGATCGTTCAGTATTGGATCAAATGCTTAGAGAATTATAGGGTTTTATTATTTATACCATTCGGCATAAAAGAGGTAGTTGTTGGCTATTTTATCAATCATTTCTCTGGTTTGCTCTGGATCAATATCTTTTACTTTTATAGCAGGAACACCCGCATAAATGCTATTTGGTTCTACCTGCTGAGAGCTCTTTATTAATGCTCCCGCTGCAATAATAGAATTTTCACCAATGATAGCATGGTCGAGGATAACTGCTCCAATTCCAACTAATACCCTATCCATTATTTTGGCCCCATGAATAACTGCATTGTGGCCTATACTAACCGAATTGCCGATATCAATAACGGACTTTTGATACAAAGTGTGGAGAACTGCTCCATCTTGAATATTAACTTTTTTTCCTATTCTGATACTGTTCACATCACCCCTCAGTACCGCATTGTACCATATGCTGCAGTTGTCACCGATTTTAACATCACCAATAATCGTTGCCGTTTCAGCCAAAAAGCAGTTTTTACCAAGCTCAGGAGTAAATCCCCTGAGAGATTTAATAATAGCCATATATAAATTTTCTCTAGTTTAAAGGACAAAGTTAATAGCTTTTGCTGAGTATGTATTTTAATCTTCTTGTTTTCAGTGCCTGATATGGTGTGTTTTTGCCTTTAATGACCTGATTTGTGATTAAGAATATTTCCAAATAAGAAAATTTATGGTTGAATAAATTGCAAGTATCAGTATGGTAATTATTTATGAACAGATGGAATGTTCAAAAAAAATATGGTTCACCCTTGCAGAGCTGTAATAAAACTGTATAATTTTGCTTTTAATAAAGCTAAAAGCTAACGGAGGGGCTATAGTTACTTCAATCCAAAGTGATTATAGCCCATACTATTAGTAGGTAATTTATTTTTAACCGCACTAACAAACTGATAACTAGTAAGTTATGGTCAAACAGTCAAAGGTCATTGAAATAGAAGAGGTGGCTATCAGGTTTTCCGGAGATTCTGGAGACGGTATGCAACTAACCGGTACATTATTTTCCGATACTTCTGCTCTTTTTGGTAACGATGTTTCAACTTTTCCTGATTATCCCGCTGAAATTAGAGCTCCACAGGGAACTGTTGGAGGAGTATCAGGATTTCAAGTTCATTTCGGTCATACCGAAATCAATACTCCAGGTGATTATTGTGATGTATTAGTGGCTATGAATCCAGCTGCACTGAAAGCAAACTTCAGGTGGATAAA
>CAYUNU010000158.1:0-7582 GCA_964446195.1 uncultured Porphyromonadaceae bacterium
CTAATTTTAAGATTCTATTAAAACTTAATATCTTTAATGATTGGTTAAATCTGATCTTTATATTGGATTCCAATCTATCGCTAAAACTATTAATTAAAACTTAAACTGATGAACAAAAGTGTATCCCGAAGAAATTTCCTAACCCGAACTGGTCTTGCTACGGCAGGAGTAATGGTTGTACCACGACATGTATTGGGTGGGGCCGGCTTTACAGCTCCCAGTGATAAGTTGAATATTGCCGCTATTGGCGCAGGTGGTATGGGTGCAGGAAACACAAATAGTTGTGCTGCCGAGAATATCGTTGCTCTTTGTGATGTTGATTTTAACAGGGCGGCCGGGCAATTCAAAAAGTACCCCAAAGCCAAGCAATACAAGGATTTTCGGATAATGCTGGAAAAACAGAAAGATATAGATGCTGTTATTGTTGCTACTCCTGATCATGTGCACGGTATTGCTGCCCTTTCAGCTATGAAACTTGGCAAGCATGTGTATGTTCAAAAGCCATTGACTCATAATGTGTATGAAGCCAGAAAGCTTACAGAGGCAGCACATAAGTATAATGTTGTTACTCAGATGGGAAACCAAGGTAGATCAGGAGAAGGTACCAGACGACTGGCAGAGTATATTTGGTCGGGTGCTATTGGAGAGGTTAAGGAGGTTCATAGTTGGACCAACAGGCCTGTATGGCCACAAGGTATCGATAGGCCAACTGAAGTAAATGATATTCCTGACACTCTGGATTGGGATCTGTGGCTCGGACCTGCTCCGGAGCGTCCTTACAATTCGGGTTATCTCCCCTTTAATTGGAGAGCCTGGTACGACTTTGGTGCCGGTGCGCTTGGTGATATGGGATGTCATGTTCTGGATCCTGTTTTCCACGCACTTAAACTGAAGTACCCAATGTGGGTCCAGGGTAGTCATAGCTACGATGTACAGGAGATGTGGAAGAGATTTGATAATCAGGAAACATATCCAAGAGCATCGATGATAACCTATCGTTTTCCTGCTCGTGAAGGTATGCCTCCTGTAACTCTCAAATGGTATGACGGTGGAATACTTCCCGAATGGCCAGCTGAACTCGATGGTGCAAAAATTCCTATGGATGGCGGATCAATGTTTATTGGTGATAAAGGTGTTATTATCTGCGGTACCTACGGTGGTGATGTTCAGATGTTCCCTGATGAGAAATTTATGGAATACAAGGACGTGCCTAAAACCCTCAAGAGAATAGATGGTAGCCATGAGCAGAACTGGATTGATGCTTGTAAGGGTGGTGAAGCCGCTTGCTCTAATTTCGACTACTCCGGTCCATTAACAGAGATGGTGCTTATGGGTAACCTGGCTATAAGAGTTCCTGGAACCAGACTGCTTTGGGATGGCGAAAACATGAATGTAACTAATCATGAGGAAGCTAACCGCTTCATAAGAAGAGAATACAGAAAAGGCTGGGAAGTATAGATCTTTTATAATGTCCTGAAAATAATTGTGTTATGAAGAAAATCCTGATTCTTCCATTTCTCCTTGTGCTCTTTTTTTCGTGTGGGGAAAACCTGGGAGTAAATGTCGTGCAGCTTAGAACTGAGTATCTGGAGAACCCTTTGTCTATCGATCAGGAAAATCCCAGATTCTCTTGGGTAGTGGAAGCAAGCGATTCAGGATTTGTGCAGCATGCCTATAAAATTATTGTTCATAAATCCCCCAATAGCCAAAGTGATAAACCGGAGGTTCAGTGGACTTCACCCAAAACGGAATCGGGTTCAAGTAATCAGATTTTTTATGATGGTGATCAACTTGAAGCTAATACCAGCTATGAATGGGCTGTGATGATATGGGATGAGAAGGGAGCACAATCACAATGGAGCAAACCGGCGTATTTCCATACAGGACTTGGTACCAACTGGAAAGCTAACTGGATAGGTAAAGAGATAAATGACCGACCCAAAAATGATTTCACCATTCCTCCATCACCTATGCTTAGGAAGGTATTTAATGCCGACAAGGAAATTCATAAAGCTATCCTGTTTTCATCTGCTAAAGGTATTTATAATGCTTACCTGAATGGTAAGAAAATAGGAGCTGATGTATTTGCCCCCGGATGGACTGATTACCAGAAGAGGATTCAATATCAGGCTTATGATCTAACTGAAATGATTGAGAAAGGGGATAATTGCCTTTCTGTGATTTTGTCGGATGGATGGTATGCAGGTCGCTTAGGATCAATAGATTTTAATTGGGAAGATTTTCCATGGCGTGGCTATTATGGTCGCGATCTGAGGTTTATAGGACAACTGGAGCTGTGGTATAGCGATGGAACAAGAGAGTGTGTATGCAGCGATGAATCGTGGAAACTGAATGATGATGGTCCTTTTCGTTCGGCAGACCATTTTATTGGTGTGACCTATGACTTTAATTTTGAGAAAAAAGGCTGGCAGTTGCCGGATTTTAACGACTCTGAATGGTTGCCGGTTACTATTGAGTCTGATTCAAAAGACCTGCTGGTGGCACAACCTGATCAGCCTGTAGAGGTAATAAAAGAGATACGCCCAATTGGATTGAGTGAGCCACAAGAAGGGGTCTATGTTGTTGATATGGGGCAGAATATGGTAGGTTGGGTGAAAGCTTATGTTGCAGGATCACAGGGAGATACTATCGTTTTGAAACATGGTGAAATGTTAACCGACGAGGGCGTCGTTTACCGTGAGAATCTTAGAAATGCACCTCAGATTGACAAGTATATCATTGGACCGGGAGGAGAAGGGCAAGTAGAGCCGCTATTTACTTTTCATGGTTTTAGATATGTTCAGTTCGAAGGCCTCTCGGAGCCTCCGGCTCTTGAAAGCATTACGGGCATCGTTGTTGCTTCAGCAGCACCTGAAGTGAGCAGTTTCTCGTGCTCTAATCCTATGCTGAACAAACTATGGGAAAATATTAGATGGACCCAATGGGGGAATATGGTCTCTGTTCCTACCGATTGCCCTCAACGATCTGAAAGAATGGGGTGGATGGGTGATGCGCAGGTTTTTGCTCAGACTGCCATATTCAACCTGGATATGTCGTCGTTCTTCACCAAATGGGGCTATGATATTATGGATGCCCAGTTTAGTAGCGGTGAATTCTCCGATGTCTCACCACGAGGAATGCCGTGGGCTCCTAGATTTTGGAACGCTCCAGGTTGGGCCGATGCCGGTTTGATAGTTCCCTGGAGACTATATGAGAATTATGCTGATCTGGAAGCACTGAAAAGGCATTATTCGTCGATGAAATTATATGTCGATAGAATTTATGAAACAAATCCTGATCTGATATATCTCAATACTCGTTCACATCAGTATAACGACTGGCTAAATGGTAACACAATCATTGCGGAGGGTTATCCTACAGGCGGTGGAGAGATACCACGACCGGTTTTTAATACCGCCTTTTTTATCCGTTCTACCAGGATACTGGCCGAATCAGCTCAACTGCTGGGTAAAGAGGATGATGCGAATAAGTATTTTGAATTAGCCAGCCGAACGAACAGTATTTTTCTGACCGAATTCGTGGATGAGGATGGAGTGATATTGGGTGATACACAAGCAGGCTATGCCATTGCCCTCAGTTTTAACCTCCTGCCTGAATCAATGAAACAGCTTGCAGTAAAACATCTTGTTAGAACCATAAAGGAATATGACAACCGGATGTCAACCGGGTTTGTAAGTACCATCTGTATGATGGACGAGCTTAGTCGAAATGGCTACCACGAGCTTGCCTGTCAGCTGGTAGAGTCGCACAGACTGCCTTCATGGGGATACTCAATCGACCAGGGAGCAACCACCATTTGGGAAAGATGGGATGCTTATGTGAAAGACAGGGGATTCCAGAATGCAGGAATGAACTCGTTTAACCATTATACCTTCGGGTCTGTGGGGGAATGGATGATGAAGCATCTTCTGGGAATTCAGCCTGATGAAAAAAGCCCAGGGTGGAGGAATTTTATCCTCGAACCCAAACCGGGGGGAACAATTACTTGGGTGAAAGGTGATTATAATTCTATCAATGGCACTATAAAAATGGAGTGGTCTCAACGAGATAACAAGCTGGATATAAGCTTCTCAATACCATCGAACACCACCGCCGATTTTATTTTACCATCAGGATATTTAACAAGAGTAACAATAAATGGAAATAATATAACTCCACCAGTAAACAGAATAATTAAATTAGGATCAGGCCATTATAAGGTAAACATGATAAGCCTGTAGGGATGCATAATTGGTCCATTAAAAAAAAGACATGAAATTAAAATCAGGATTATTAGTATTAGCAGTTTTAATAGGTTTCACAGTTCATGGATTCTCGCAAAGGATCCCAGCCCCGGAGCTTACCCTCGAAAATATCTATGGCGGAGTTTTCGGCCAAGAAGGTTATGGTCCTGTGAGGTGGTTGGTGGATGGAGATGGCTATACAACACTGGAAAGAAGTAAGTCAGTTAGGGGAACCGATATTGTAAAGTATGATGCAAAAAGCGGGGACAGGAGCATCATTGTTGATGCGGCAAAATTGGTGCCATCCGGACAAGAAAATCCATTATCAATAAGTGATTATATCTGGTCGCCCGATAATACCAAACTCATGATTTTTACCAATACCAGAAGGGTATGGCGCCGACATACAAGAGGCGATTACTGGGTTTTGGATCTGGTGAGCGGTAAACTGCAACAGCTTGGCAAACAGGTGGAAAGAACAACAATGATGTTTGCAAAGTTTTCTCCTGATAATAAAAAAGTGGCTTACGTAAGCCTTAATAATATTTATATTGAGGACCTGAAAACTGAAAAGCTTAATCAAATCACGAAGGATGGTTGCGACTATATTGTTAATGGCACCTTCGATTGGGTTTATGAGGAGGAATTGAATTGTAGAGACGGCTTTAGGTGGAGCCCTGATAGTAAGACCATAGCTTATTGGCAATCGGATACCAGAGGAACGGGAACATTTACCATGGTTAATAATCTTGATTCCATTTATCCCATCCTGATTCCACTTCCTTATCCAAAGGTTGGGACAATGAATTCGGATGTTAAAGTGGGTGTCATTTCAGTTGATGGAGGCAATACCCGTTGGTTTGATGTACCCGGTGATCCAAGAAATAATTATATGCCAAGAATGGACTTTATCCCCAATTCAAATGAGGTAATGATACAGCAGCTTAACAGGTTGCAGAATACTAATACAGTTTGGGTTGGTAATGTACTCAGTATGGAGTTGAAAAATATCCTCACTGATAAGGATGATGCGTGGGTGGATATTCATGATAATATTCAGTGGATGGATAATGAGAAATACTTTACCTGGACTAGCGAGAAAGATGGTTATATGCATCTTTATCTTGTGGCCAGATCAGGAGAAATAATGCATGATATTATTAATTTCCCCATGGATGTGGTGAATATCTCTTGCATAGATGAGAAGGGTGGTTATGTGTATTATATTGCTACACCTGAGAATTTCACGCAACGTTATCTATATCGCTCAAAGATCAACGGCAAGGGAAAACCTGAGCGTATTAGTCCGGAGGATATGCCGGGACAGCATGAGTATCAAATGTCGCCTACAGCACGATGGGCTATTCATACCTTTCAGAACCACGTTACACCAAACCAGATTAGCTTGGTTGAGTTGCCAAAACATTCACTGGTGCGGACCCTCGTTAGTAATAAGGAAGCTAAGGACAGGTATGATCAACTCGGATTGCGACCTAAGGAGTTTATTAAGGTGGATATTGGGGAGGTTGTGTGCGATGCCTGGATGATCAAGCCTAAAGATTTTGACCCGTCGAAGAAGTACCCTGTTATTTTTTATGTGTACGGTGAGCCTGCAAGTTCTACAGTTCAGGATAACTGGGGTGGAGGCGATCTCTTTCATCAGTATATGGCTCAGCAAGGTTATCTTGTGATGAGTGTGGATAACCGGGGAACTAAAGTACCCCGAGGAGCGGCCTGGAGGAAATGTGTGTATGAAAAGGTTGGTATTACTGCTCCCTTTGATCAGAGGGATGCCGCTCTGGTTATTCAGGATATGTTTGATTTTGTCGATCCCGATAGAATAGGAATTCATGGATGGTCGGGTGGAGGACAAATGACATTAAACTGTATGTTCCGCTTCCCAGAGGTGTATAAAACAGGAATTGCTGTAGCTTTTGTGTCTCATCAGAAATTATACGATACTATTTATCAGGAGAGATATATGGGATTACCATCAACCAATCCTGAGGGCTATGAAGATGGGTCTCCAATTAATCATGCTTACAACCTGCAGGGTAATTTATTGATTATGCATGGTACAGCTGATGATAATGTCCACTATCAGAGTACAGAGTGGCTTGTTAATGAGCTGGTTAAGCAAAATAAGATTTTTTATCAGGTTTCCTATCCTATGAGATCTCACGGGATAAGCGAACGAGAAAATACTAGTCTGCATGTACGCAGACAGATGGAGGATTTTTGGTTGAAGAACCTTGTTCCGGGCGGTGAGTAGGGTTTCGGGTTAAGTACTTAAAACTGGTTATAATGAAAAAACTTCTAATTGCAGTTTCGTTAATTATTTTTCTTACTAATTGCTCTGAACGAACAGGGCAGTATATTGCAATGGCGCCTGCGGGTGATCAGTATTGCCTGATGGATACCACGGGTATTTCTGTAATTCCTAACGGACGACTGATTCAGCCGGCCGGTAAGACTTACAGGGTGGCTCCTCATCCTTTTGGCTTGGCTATTAGCAGGGATGGATCAATAGCAGTTACTGCAAATTCAGGAACCAGTCCGTTATCTCTAAGCATATTAAAAGATATACATACAGGGGATCCTAAAATCAGCCAAATTCCTGAGGGGAGCTCAACGGACAGTGGTGTATTGGCTTCTGTTTTTATGGGTATAGCCATTTCTCCTGATAATAAAACTTTGTATGCAGCTGGTGGTCAGGAAAACTGTATTTACATGTTCGATGTTGATAGTGGTGAATCCAAAGGGATTATTAATTGTTCTGCTCAAGTTGAAGGTACTGACTATACCCATGGTTATCTGGGTGATCTTGTTTTGAATGAGGCAGGTACAAAACTATATGTGGTGGATCAGATTAACTTCATAATGCTGGAGATTGATATTGTTGGAGAGAAAGTTCTTAACCGTGTTCCAACAGGCCGTTATCCTTTTGGTATATGTCTTTCTCCTGATGAAACCCGTGTTTATGTTGCAAACGTAGGCATGTTTGAGTATTCTCGTGTGGCCAGTCTTAATCCTGATAGTGCAGACCAAACAGCACTGGATTATCCAGCCTTCGCATATAACAGTCTGGAAGCCAGAGATGGCATACATAACGATTCCATCGATATCCCGGGTCTTGGTGATCCTAATGCACCGGAGTCCTTTTCTGTTTGGACTATTAACCTCAAGGCAGAGGGCGGACCTGCAGTTGTGGCAAAAACAAAAACAGGAACTTTGGTTGGAGATATGGTTGAAGATATTCCTGCCGTGGGAGGAGCCAGTCCGAATTCACTCGTTGCAACAGATAGATATGTTTTTGTTAGTAATGGGAGTAATGATAA
>CAYUNU010000158.1:7592-7864 GCA_964446195.1 uncultured Porphyromonadaceae bacterium
GACCCCAGGGTGGATACGGTTATTGCCACTATACCTTTGCCCCTTGATCCGCGGGTTGATAAATTTAGGGGTAAGATACCTTTCGGCTTAGCCATCTCTCCTGATCAGAAAAAACTATTTGTAGCTGAATCAGGAATAAATGCCATCGGGGTTATTGATATTGAGAAGCTGGAATTAATCGGACATATTCCTAGCGGCTGGTTCCCATCGAAGATTGCTATTACTCCTGATGGTCAGAATATTATCGTTTCCAATGCTAAAGGTTTTGGTAG
>CAYUNU010000159.1:0-7818 GCA_964446195.1 uncultured Porphyromonadaceae bacterium
CGCCCAAAACACCTACTTCTCCGGAAACCTTTAAGGGTTCTGATTTAGCATCAACCTCTCCCAGCGTGTTCCCATAGTGGTTCTCCTCCTTATTCTTACAAGTCGCCAGGCATAGCCCCAGCAAAACCAAGAACATCCATACTACAGGCTTTTTCATTTATTTAGTTTTTTAGGTTTTAAAGATAAAAAGGCAGGTAAGAAAACAAATATGGCCGCAACAGAGAAAATTAAGCCTCCCATAGTGCCAGCAGCCAGAGAGAACCAGAAGGCTTCATCCTCCCCTCCGGCAATAAAAGGAACTAGTCCAAAAACAGTTGATAATACTGTTAAAAAAATTGGAATAATTTTACCATTGTAAGCTTTAAGGAACATATTGACCGGTAATATTTTCCCATGCAACCTTTTATTGTAATTATTATAATCATTCAAAATGTATAGCGCAGCATTTACAACGATACCACTCAGAAGGAGGAATGCTGCAAAACCTCCCTGATCAAAAGAAAAATCAAAAAGGTAGAATGTAAGAAAAACACCAACATATGATACAGGTATTATTAGCACTACCGCCAGAGGTTGCTTCAAACTTTCGAGTAGGATTGCGCAGATCATATAAATAATGGCAATAACCATTAAAATTAGAAAAAATTGCTTGTTTGCTTCCCTTTGCCAATACCTGTATTCAGATTGCTTTATAGTGTAGCCAATTGGTAATTGATCAGACATTTCCCTTATAATTCTATCTCTGGTAATCTGCCCCAATTTGTAATTGCCAATGAAATCATACTCAACAATAAGTCGGTACTGTTGATTCTCCTTACAGATATTCTTGTTTAACTCCTGCTTTTCCCTCCTACCCAAATCATCTAAACGCACAACCGAATTATTAACATCGACAGGTGTATTGCCCATCATCCAAATATCAAAAACTTCAGATTGGATGGACCTCATACTAATTTGCTCATACTCTCCATCAATAAAAACAGCACTTCCTCCTCCCTGATTAATAGAATATCCCTCAAGGTCGTTATATACTTGCATTGCATTTAGCTTCCTCGCCTTCAATTTTTGTGGGTCAAGACTTATCCCAAATTCATAAACAGGATCCCTCATCCAGGTATCCTGACTGATAATTGATGATTTCTCTACTCTATCATGGGCAAGAACCCTATCTCTAACAGTTATGGCATGCCCCATCAGTTCCTCATAATTGTATCCGTACAGCACTATTTTGCTTGAACCAATACGTTCTGCCAATGAGTTGCTAAATGCCTGACCCAAGCCATAAACATGCCAGTCTGCACCTGTAAGATTATTAGACAAATCCTGTATTTGACTGAGAAGAATAAATGGGAAAGCACCTAGTTCATAATCAGGCTTAAAATTCACCATGATGCGACCATTACGAGCATCACTAACCCTGGTTACAAACTGATCAATCTGTTCATATCCTTTCAGATAATACTCCACCTCGATCATCAGATCGTTCATCTGCTGCAAGGTAGAACCTTGCGGCAGGTTGGCCGTAACACTTATTTGTGTTCTCTCCGGAATCCGATATGAATATCTATTTCGAAAATGCTGACTAAAAAGGCGCAAAGTGCCTCCTAAAGCCTTATCAACGACAGGTTTTATTTTTTGAACATAAGTATCTGAAGCCAAAGTCTTCTGGAATACCTTATGGTACCATTCATCTCCTTCCATTCTGGTGGGGATTTTGAAGGTAGGTAAACCAAATAGTAATATAGCCATCAGGATAAAAGCCCATCTGTATCTCTGTGAAAAGCCGATCAGCCTGGCATAGGCATATGAGAATTTTACAACTTTCCGTCTCCTCCTCGTCGTATTTTTACCCCTTTTTCCCTTCAAAGGAATCTTTTCCAGTAAAGCGGGGACTAAAAACAAAGCAACCATCAAGGACACAAAAAGATTTATTATCAATACAATTGAGAAATCCTTCAACTGAAGCCTGGTTGTTTCGCCAAAAAATCTGATTACGGAAAGAGCCCCAATAGTGGTGAGAGTCGCTGCCATGATTGCCAGAAAAACCTTGCGGTTCCCCTTAGTACGGAGATGGTCAACCATAACAATGGTATTGTCAATTATAAGCCCCAGTGACACTGTTATACCGGCAAGTGAATACAGGTTAATCTCAACGCTAAATACATAATATAGAATGAAGGCTGTACAGAGATTGGCTAAAAGACTGATGAAAATGATTAGCAAATACCTAAACTGCCTACTTATCAGAAAAACAAAGAGCAGAAGAATGGTAAATGAAAATATTGTACGATAATATATCTTATTCAAATCCTTCTTTATCAACTCAGTAGAATCATTGCTCAGAAGAAGAAAATATCCTGGTGGAAAATCCTGGGACAAAACAGCTAGCTCTTTTTTGATATCAGAAGCTACATTCAGGCTGTTAGCACCTTTCTCTGTAGAGAAAACCACATTGATGGTATTGCTGCCATTGATACGGTAGTAGCTTCGAGGTTCCTTTTCTTTGTGAATAACCCTACACAAATCACTGATTCTCACAATCCGTCCCTCAACTTTCCCAACAGGTATTTTCAGCCAGCTGCTATCTGCCAGTGAGACAGATCTCATAATAATGCTTTTGGGCGACAAATCTTCCAGACCTCCACTTCTATCCCAACCCATTCCCACAACTTCCTCTCTGAAATAATCCTGAAGAGAGCTTGATATATCCCTTTTACTCAATCCCAAAACATTCAATTGCTCCTGATCATAGACCAACTCCCACTCCATATCGGTAGCACCATATACTCTTATTTTGTACAGACCGTCGATATGTGAGAGCCTGGGAGAAATCACATCCTCAACATATTGCTGTATTAACCTCGGACTTGATGGAGCATTTAGTGTATAAGTTAGTAAAGGCTTCTCATCACTTTCGGTTTGGTATTGAGATATCCTGGGGTAACGCACCGCCTCGGGTAGCTTAGGGAAAACTTCTCGTACCTTGGATGCTACCTCAAATCTCATGGCATCCATATCGGCCTTCTTATCAAACTCCAGGGTTATTCGTCCACCTCCCTGGTAAGAAGTAGACTCAACAGACTTAATACCAATAATAGTATTAAATAAACCCTCAAGAGGAGCTGTCACATTCTGCTCAACAAGCCTGGGAGAAGCATTTGCCCACACATAAGAGACTGTCAGTGAAGGCATTGTCCGACTAGGGTGCATCCGGATTGATAACCTTGGAAGAAAAGCCAAACCCAGGATCATCAGTAGAATAAAAACTACGATTACAGAAAATGCACTCGTACGAACTTTTTTACTCATATTTGGTTTGCTTAGGACATCGGTTATGGGGGACAAAACCGAAATAAATGTAGTCATAAAACGCGAAACAACAATCATTATTGCTTAAAATAGAATTAGTAATTTTGTTGTTTGGACGTTAACTAAAAATGATTCAATTCAAAAATCTATTGGCCATTGGAGCTACGAACAGGAACCTTGGGAAAACTGAGTTTATCTGCCGTATTTTAGAAAGGTTTGCTAAGCACGAAATCATTGCTATTAAGATAAAAAGCATTTATCCTGATGATAAAAAATTCCATGGAAAAGATCTGGATCCAGATAACGATTTCCTAATAAGAAAAGAAAATTCCGTGACTGGGCTGGAGGACTCCAGGCGCTTCATCGCGGCAGGTGCAAAATCTGTGTACTATATAAAAAGCAAGATTGATTACCTGAATAAGGCAATCATTGACGTGAAATCTCAATATCCTGACAACCAACTATTTGTTGCTGAATCCAATTCAGTTTTGCAATATTTCATCCCGGGTGGTTTTTTAATGATCAAAGGACCAAACCCTGTTGATTACAAGCCCAGTTCTCTGAAGTTTATGGATCAGGCAAATATAACTATAAAATCCAATGGAAAGGCCTTTGATATAATGCCGGAAAAAGTCCACATCAGGATAAATAATAATACCTGGGAGCTTTGAGGAATTTAATATTTACACTTTTCTATTCCTGGATCTTTATTGCAATACTAATATCTCCGTCGGCTGAATCATTTATGCTGTTCACATAGAAAATTCCCATTTCGCCGCTTTGCAGTTTAAAAAGATAAACATCTCCTACAATCAGACCAGCAGCTTTGGTAGCCGTGAGGCTCTCATCAAAATTATCTATGATAAATCCATCGTGAAACATCATAAAAAACTCTTCGGTGCTAACATCAACTTTCTGGAAAACAGTTGTATTTCTTATCTGCCATTGGCCGGGTGCCTGTGGACCAGAAAAAACATCATCACCTATTTCAGATCCTGGTGAAGCAATAGTCGCTTTATCGGTATCATTATAATAAAAAAGCAGATCAATCAAAGAGGAATTCTGATATGCACCATCAAGGTTATAATATGTAGCATTTATAAGAGACATAAATCCCGGGCGATTTAGGTTTGATTGGGCTCCCAGCAAAATACTATCATAATACTTAATTGCTGAATACGCCGAATTTGGATCCTTGGTAAGGGTAAGACTAGCAGTGTTAGAATTACCTCCCTCGTCGGTAATTTTAAAGTCCCATATTTCTGAATCCGGCAAGCCTTTTACAATTGTTATACTAAATTGCCCTGTATCCATATCAATCTGATAATCACCAGCCAACTGATCATTTACCATCATTTCAACTTGCTTCACCTTATGCTTACCGTTCCAGGTAATATCCAACATAACTTTCACCGTATCTCCTATCTCAAGAGTGGTATCATTGGCAAGATAACCAGGCACAATAGCAAAACTTAAAACTGGCTCCAAATTTTCCTTGTTACAAGAAAGAAATCCTAGAAACAATAATGATACTCCAATTCCAAATAATGCTTTTCTTGTTGATTTCATGATAAAAAAATTAATATGAACATTTAACGATTGCCTTGAAGGTACACAAAAATTATGCCTGATGCTACTCAGCTTATGAGCCTATTTTCCGAATATACTCCTTATCTGCAATTTTCCAGTCACTTCCGGATCTTTTCAGGTTTCTTTCAGCAATCAGGTAGGTTTTACCATTTATTAGAACTGACCTTACCCAATCCGTCAGATCTATCATTTCCGAGGCTTCTAATATTTTCCCCTCTTTACTAATGATATCATCTATCTGCGTACCCTCCTTTATCTCTTCTACAGTCTTTGTTCCCCAAATATCTTTTAATTGTTTTCCGGGCTGCCAAATAAATCGACCATCATTACCCGTTTTCCTCAATCCAACAGCGGCCAGAGCGCCGATAATACCCCTGTGATCACCAGTTATTCCCTCAAGTAGAAAATCACATTTTCTTGAAATATTTAATGCTTCCTCCATGGTCAGGATTTCTCGTTTTGCCCGTCGTCCCCACTCCTCAACTTCCTCAGGAACTAAGTTTTCCGGAATAAAACAGAAGCCGGAGTTACTTCCTGGAAGCCCTTCCCTCTTAAGAAAATTGCGGCAAAAATTTATGAGGCCATCAGGATCACAACAATTTACCTGCATGCTATTAGAGCTATTTGAAGAAGTATAAACAATATCTTCATGGATAAGAAGCTGATGCCTGGTAATCCCCATTACTTTTCCAAATCCTGCTAAATTCATTTCTGAAGCGAGCTGTCTGGACCGGAAACCTGTTCCCCGACTAACTTTAGTGTCAGTATCATCAATCCCAATCAGGAATACATTATCCATAACTATTTCAATATAACTATTTATAAAGACATCTATAGGAAGTATCTTCTGAGATCTTCACCTGGAACTGCTGGCCTTTTCCCACTTTAAAAGTTTCAAACTCTCTGTAGTTCTTCCACTCATTTTCACCCGGTAATAAAACCAACATCAATCCTGATGTGATTGTCATATATTCAACTTTTGAAGTTGAAAAAGTATATTCACCGGGAGCCATAACCCCAACAGTAGCCGGACCTTCTTCCGTTTGAAAAGCTATCGACTTAACTTTACCGTCGAAATAATCATTAACTTGAAACATATGCCTAATTTTTTATGGTTAAATATAATAAGAATCGTACTACTTCCTTATGAAACGCACGCTTGCAGCTTTAAAACTTGCCCAGACCTCCCTGCCTGGCTTCAAATCCATTTTCACCACCGACGATTTGGTAATCTGGGCGACTAGAGGAAGTTCTGAATCTATCTGAACTTCAATACCATAACGACCAGGTGAAACATCAATAATCTTTCCTTTGAACTGATTTGCGGCACTGGTATTAATCTTCTTCTCCGATAGTATAATACTTTCACATGGAACGACTACATATCCCTGGCCATCAGTTTTATCAGTGCTTAGATAAATAGGGACATCATCCTTAGTCCAGGCAATCACCTGATCTAGTTTCTCATCCACTCTTAAATTCACCATGAAATAGTTTCTAATACCTGTAAAATTGGCGACGAATGACGATCTTGGTTCTCTGAGAATTTGTTCAGCAGAACCGTATTGAATCATTTTGCCCCCCTCCATCACACCAATATGTGAAGCTACATTGACAGCCTCCTCAAAATCGTGTGTAACATGTAGAATAGTATTTCCTTCACGGTTGAGCCACCTTAGAACTGAGCGAATCTCCTTTCTTAACTTAGCATCAAGAGCGCTGAGTGGTTCATCCAAAAGCAGACATGCTGGTTCACGCGCCAATGTTCTGGCTAAGGCTGTTCTTTGTTTTTCTCCTCCTGATAATCCTTTTGGATATCGTTCGAGAATATGGTCTATTTCTAATCGGATAGCAATCTTCTCAGCTTTTATTTTAATCTCATTTTTCTTCAAGCCTGATCCTTTCAAAGCATATGAAATATTTTCATAAACTGTCATGTGAGGGAACAAGGCCTGATCTTGAAAAACCAGTCCAAAAGGTCGCTTCTGAATAGGCAGCTTATCCAGCTTAATGCTATCCATTTGGATAGAGCCTGCATCAGCTTGAAGCAATCCAGCTAATAGTTCCAGCAACAATGTTTTCCCAGAACCTGAGTTACCAAGAATAACCACATAATCGCCCTTTCCAATATTAAGTTTGTCAATATTCAGGTCGAATCCCTTGAACGATTTCTTTAATCCTTTAATTCGTATCATCCATTTTCTCCTTTGCCAACATTCTTAGAAGGATGAAAAAGACCAGGCAAACAGCAATAAAAAGTGCTGCTACCGGTTGAGCGAACTCCAATCCATAGGCACCAAACCTCTCCCATATTAGAATTGGTGTTACCATAGGATAATAGGCAATAATAACAATAGCTCCAAACTCACTCAGCCCCCGGGCGAACATCATTACCAAGCCCGACACAATAGATCTTCCGGCAAGTGGTAGAGATATTGTAAAAAAAACTCTTAGAGGTGATGCCCCAAGAACCATCGCAGCCTTTTCCAACCTTACAGGCACCATATGAAAACCATCTCTGGCAGAATTTATCAAAAATGGTATACTAACATAAGCCATTGCTACTCCAATGCCTAATGGATGTCCAACAAAATCTAACCCAAGGGAGGACGCCAATTTACCAATTGCAGTGTCCCTCGACAGAAATCCCAGAAGAGCAATACCGGCGGCTGAATGAGGTATCACAACAGGTAAGTCAATCATTGATTGAATTATTTTTTTACCGGGGAAAGACTGTCGAGCCATAATATATGCAAGAGGAATTGCTCCCAGGGCAAAAGCAATAGTTGCAGCAAAGGAAACCCTCAAAGTCAGGCCAATAGAACGACTTACCTCAGGATCCATGGCAGTTTCAAAATACTGCTCAGGCATCACACTGAGAAAAATCTTAACGAGAGGGGCTAAAATAAAAAGAAGAAC
>CAYUNU010000160.1:0-7810 GCA_964446195.1 uncultured Porphyromonadaceae bacterium
CCGGTGCCACAATATCAATACCATAGAACTTAAGCTTCTTGAAATTATCAGGATTGGAATTATAAGACCTCATCCATTCAAAAACAGCTAAAATCTCTTCCGTATCCCATAAAAACCACCCAGGCATATTTGCCATTATCTCAGCAATATTACCTTCACCATTCTGGATGTAAGAGTTTATTTGATCAGAATATGGCAGACTAGCTTCTAAAATGAATATTGAGAAATCAAGTTTCTCCACAAGGTATTTGATAAAACGATGCTTAAGCTGAAATTGCTCGCGGAGATCATGCCTGCTTTCACCCAAACAAACCACTTTGGCATCCCCCACTATTTCACCTAAGAGCTTAAGATCCGACTGTTGATCTGTCAATTCCAGTGTTTCGATTTTGCATGAACGACTCTTCAACCACCCCTCTACAGAATCCTTTCCCACATCCTTATTAGAATTATTGCAAGCAATAGCCAAAAAAAAGCTAAGAGCTAACGAAATAATATATATTGCTTTTTTCTTCATACTTTTTTTATCCTGATTTTTCCTTGATATTGAGTAATTAAACTCTATTCCTTATTTCCCCCCACCCAAAATATAAGGCTGAGAATCCGGTCCAAAAGCATCCTTTTTGAAATTCCCAAATTCCTCCAAACCGGAAAAACCTGATTCCAACATTAATGCCCTTAACTGCTTTGGTCGAATAGCCAAAAGAGGAATATCATTCTCAATTTCCCAACCGCTATCCTTGATAATAAGCTTAGTTTGAAAATTAATTAATTCAGGAGATTCATCATAGTGATAAACACGTTCAAATCTAACTTTCTCATTTTCAATAGTAGGCAAACCCTTCAATTTCTGATCAATAATCCTGTCGTAATTGATTATCTGAATCATTAATAATCCTCCGGATCGAAGAATCTCGTAAGCTCCTGCAAGAAAACTTTTCACTTCTTCCAGACTGGATAAATGAACCAGAGTGTTACCCAAACACAGTACAGTGTTGAAGGCTTGAGAAGCAAACTCATCAGATATATTAAGCATTCCACCTTGTTTGAAAACCCAGTTGCCAAGTTCGTCCAGACTATCCCTATGATCAGCCTTGAAATTTAGCGCTTTTTTTTGGGCAAGATGAAGCATTTCCTTATCCGGGTCAATCCCTATGAGAGTTCCAAACCTATCAGCGAGATTCAGAACCAGGCTTCCGGTACCACACCCTACATCAAGCAAAGTAGAATCCCAGGCATGCACTTCAAAGGATTCAATAAACGTTTTTTGAAACTCCTGATATGGAAATATGTAATCGTAATATGAGACAATGCTGGTGTAAAATTTCATCAGGGTAAATTACTAATTAATATTTTCTCTTAAGCCTTATTTTTGTGAGCGAACCGTAATTAAGTAACTAAAAATTGTTATCAATAGACAAAACCAGACCATATATCCAAAATATTTTCATTTAACATCAATTGCAATTACTTTTGGTAGAACATTGACAAAATACTTAAATATGAAGATCTTAACTGGTAATCCTGTGATCAGCTCAATAATAATTATAGTCTGCATTTCGGGTATTCTTTGCTCCTGCCAACAAACGGAATCCAAGAAACCATCCCCTCCAGATAATAATCATCAGCAAAATGAAGAAATAAGCACCTTGGAAAAACCTCTTAAGAGTTCGTTCAATATAAACTTTCCCGAATTAATAAACCAAACTAAGGATGTTTACCTTTCAGATCTGGTTAAATCTATCCGCTATGTACCCCTTGAAACCACTTCAAAATATTTGATTGGAGAGCAATCGGTATGTGTGAAGCCTTGCGGTGAATTAATTTTTGTGTCGGAATTTAAAAAACCTATTGGCGTTTTCGATCTTAATGGAAATTTCCTCCACACAATAGGAAAAACCGGGAAGGGACCTGGTGAATTTAACTTTGACTATGTTTTTTGGCCGGATGAAACAACAAGGAAAATATATGTAAGTAATGTTAATATAAAAGGTATAACAACATTTTCATTTGAAGGCGAATATCTGGGAGACCTTAGCTTAGAACCTCATTCTATGGCATTTGTACCACTGGGTAACGACAGATTCCTCTCATGGACATTTAGGCAACAAAAATTTGATGAAAAATTATTCAGGATTTTCTTTCATGATGAAACAGGGAGTATCTACAGTAGGTATTATGAAGCTGAGAGAGAAAATGATCTCTCCAATGGAGTATTTATCATGCATCCCCACTTTACCTTAGCCCCAGAAGGAGTTCTTTCAAATTCCTGGGAAGAAGACCAAATAATGCGTGCAACTCCTGATGGGAAATATGAGGTTGCCCTGTCTTGGTCCCTGGGGAAATATAAAATTCCCTTTGAGCCCTCCTCAGATTTTAAGAGATTTGGTAGGGAGGGACATAAATACATAAATGATGTTAATGCCTGGGAATCTTTTGGTAACTTTTATATTCAGTTTAATCATAAAAAGAAATTAAACCTGGCAGTGCTCAATAAGTATAATGAAGAATTTTATATTGTTGCCAACCCCGACACTGCCCAAACAGGGGTTTATAATGATATCAACGGAGGACCATCCTTCTGGCCTTCGTGGTATAGTGATAAAGGAAAAAGATTTTTCAAACTGTTTCAAGCCATTGATCTTATTGATGGAGAGTTAGATCCTGACAAAAAAGTTGTAATAAAAGATCAGGCTGCAGCTAATCATTTCCTTGAAATGGTGGCCAATCTTGATAAAAACAGCAACCCTGTATTGGTTATTGTTGAGATGAAATAGCACATTATCCTTATATTCGCGAAATACTCAAACCAATAAATATGAAAACATTTGCCAAGTCATTATTAATTCTGCTTTCTATAGCACTTATCTCAAGTGGGTCTCTCATGGCTCAAAAGAAAAAAAATAAGATTGGGCCAGTTATTAAAGATGGAATGACCCAAGTAGTTCCTGAGTTTAATGATCCTGATAAGTGGATTAAACATGATCTTTTCGTCGAGTCAGAATTTGATTCTGATGGAGATGGACAGCTCGACCTGATCCATATGGATGTAACTCGCCCTGCTCAAACAGAGGATGGACTAAAAGTTGCCGCAATCTATGAATCAAGCCCCTACTTTGCAGGAACAGGAACCGGTGACAAGGAGTATTTCTGGAATCCAAGACAGGAATTAAATGATCCTCCACCAAAAAGAAAAGCATTCCCGGAATGGAAACCCCGCAATACGCGTCCTGTCATTTCAAATGGACAAGTCAGAACCTGGCTACCTCATGGATATGCTGTAATCCACTCATCTTCACCAGGTACTGGAATGTCTCAGGGATGCCCTACCGTTGGAGGAGACAATGAGTCTCTCGCCCCAAAAGCCGTTATCGATTGGATGAATGGCCGAGCAAAAGGATATACCGAACTAGACAGAAAAACCGAGGTGAAAGCTTATTGGGCGAGCGGCAAAGTAGGAATGACAGGTACGTCATATAATGGTACCATACCTCTTGCAGCTGCTACAACTGGAGTCGACGGATTAGAGGCCATTATCCCAATTGCTCCTAATACATCTTATTATCATTATTATCGCACAAATGGGTTGGTCAGGCATCCAGGTGGATGGATTGGAGAAGATATTGATGTGCTTTATGATTTTATCCATAGTAATCCTTACCTCGCAGACTCTTGTGATTGCAATGTAAGAGATGGTGAGATGCTGGTAAATCAGCATCGTGAAACAGGAGATTACAGCGACTGGTGGGCTGGTAGAGACTACCTGAATGATTTAGAACCGCTTAAAGCTGCCGTTCTGATGGCCCACGGATTTAACGATTGGAATGTTGTGCCAGAACATAGCTGGAGAATATCCAAAGCTCTTAAAGAAAAGGGCGTTCCGGTTCAGATATACTACCATCAAGGTGGTCACGGTGGCGAACCACCTCATGAAATGATGAACAAGTGGTTTGCAAGATATGTTCTAGGTGTAGAGAATGGCGTGGAAAATGATCCGAAAGCATGGATAGTAAGAGAAAATGATGAGAGAGGCAAGCCAACCCCTTATGCTGACTACCCTAATCCCGATGCTCAAGATGTAACATTTTACCTGGCTGGCGGAGCTCCACGTGCAGGGTCATTAGTACCACACGAAATGGGCGGACAGGGCACAGAGACACTGGTTGACAACGTGTATTTAGATGGATCGACTCTGGCTCAAACAGAATGGACTACTCACCGTCTGATGTATGTCTCACCAATCTTAAAGGAAGATATTCACCTTTCAGGAACTGCTAGCATGACTGTTAAAATGGCTAGTAGCAAACCTGCTGTTAATCTTTCAATCTGGGTGGTATCCCTGCCATGGAATAATGGACGTAATGCAAAAATAACAGATAATATTATTACACGTGGATGGGCCGACCTCCAGAACTATAAATCCATGAGAGAAAGCGAGCCACTCGTGCCAGGAAAATTCTATGAGATGACTTTCGATCTTGAACCAGATGATCAGGTAATACCTGCCGGTCAGCAAATAGGATTAATGATATTCTCGAGCGATAAGGACTTTACCCTATGGCCCGAGCCTGGAACAGAACTAACAGTTGACTTGGATGAAACTACAATCACCTTGCCGGTTGTTGGTGGTAACGAAGCCTTTATGAAGGCTGCCGGTGGAGGTCATTAATTATAATTAACAAAAAAAAACATTATCGTAGAGACGCAATTATGCGTCTCTACAAAATATTACGCTTGCGTATATAAGGGACTATTTCCTTTCCGTTTGTAACCTCGCCATTCCAATCCACACCAAGCTCCGCCGGTGAAGGCCCCACCCAAGTGTTTTCCATACCTTGTATGGCTACTGATCTACTGGCAGGATCAATTGTTAAGGTCGTAAATAGTGGTTTGCGATAAGGACAAGTGTATTCAATCCACGGGAACTTCTCATGTACTTCATCAGGGTAACTCTTGTGCCTATGGTCTCCCCCAACCCACTGATAAGAAGCGGAATTAACCTGGAAATATGAAACACCTCCCAGCTTTTGCAACAGGTCGATATGAGAGTGCCCATTCACCGAAATAACTATTTTCTCAGCATACTTACTTAATAGCTCCTGCACATCTTTGGTATTATTAATCGAATAAGGCCCGGCAAGTGATTGATGAGAGGCTAACATTATGGGACAATCAGACTGCTTTAGCTCTTCCTCCAACCACTCCATCTGCTCTTTGCCAATAAATAAAGGATAACCTCCTGTGTGAGTTGGCGAACCTTTATCATTACAGTCAAGCACTATAACTTTCAGCCCACTGATATCTCTGCTGTAAAACCTGTTGGTCATTCCCCAAATATCATAACACTGCTGTTTTGTGTGCCCACTATCAGTATCATGATTACCAATAACATGTAGCGCATTTTTATTACCCTTGTTAAACTTGTCAATAAGCGACCTGTTCTTTTCATTTGGATAAGCAAAATCCCCAAGCTGAATAATTGCCTCAGGATTAACAACTTGCATTTCCTTTAAAAAGGCATCCAAACGTTTTTCACCATCATGCATTATATCCTGATGTAAATCAGCTATCAAACCAATTTTGATCGGCCTGGATAAACTACCAATGAGAGCATGAGCTGATGGCGTAAACAGGATGCTACCCGCCATAATTCCTGATGTTCTGATAAATTCTCTTCTACTTGTTTTCATAGAGCAATATCCTTTACCATTAAACTGTAAAGCTAAAAAATAACATGATAAGATGATATTTCAAAAATTAAGTGTACATTTAACGCTTAACAACTCATAGTTCATAACTCATAGTTCATAACTCATAATTTATAACTCATAATTGACCCTATGCAATCAAACTTCGCTCCACTTGACTACATAGTCTTCATCGCTTATGGCCTAATGATAGTAATCATTGGTCTTATGGTTTCGAGAACAAAAAAGGGAATGCAGAAAACAGCCCAGGACTATTTTCTGGCAAGCAGGTCTCTCACCTGGTGGGCCATTGGCGCCTCCCTTCTGGCAGCAAATATCTCGGCCGAGCATTTTATTGCCATGTCGGGATCGGGCTATGCGATTGGTTTAGCCATAGCATCCTACGAATGGATAGCAGCCTTCGCCCTTATCATCGTGGGTAAATATTTTCTACCTATTTTTCTTAAGAAGCAAATATTTACCATGCCTCAATTCTGTGAACAGAGATTCGATCGAAGAGTTGGGACAAGCTTGGCCGTATTTTGGCTACTGGTTTATGTTTTCGTCAACCTCACCACCGTAATCTATCTCGGTGCGCTGGCCATGGATAAAATTCTTGGCGTACCTCTTATTTATGGGATAATCGGACTTGCACTTTTTGCTGCGATATACTCACTTTATGGCGGTCTTACTGCTGTTGCCTGGACAGATGTTGTTCAAGTGGTCTTCTTGGTTGGTGGCGGTTTGGTTACAACCTACCTTGCACTTAATGCAGTTTCGGGTGGAGAAGGATTTATGGAAGGCTTTAGAATACTAATCGACAGAGCACCCGACAAGTTCCATATGATAATCGAACAGGGTCAATCCATAATCCCTAACACTCTGGATGATGCAGGAAATGTAATAACAACAAAGGATGCTTTCCAAGATTTACCTGGACTAGCAGTGATTGTTGGAGGTTTGTGGATAACTAACTTCGGCTACTGGGGCTTTAATCAGTACATTATACAAAGAGGACTAGCTGCTAAAAGCATGAAAGATGCTAAAAAAGGTCTTATTTTCGCAGGATACCTGAAAATTTTAGTTCCACTTCTGGTTGTAATCCCCGGAATAGCAGCTTATGTCCTTAATGCCGACATAGGTAGGTCTGATGAAGCTTACCCCTGGCTACTTGCAAACTATGTGCCGGCTGGAATAAAAGGATTGGCCTTTGCTGCATTAGCCGCTGCAATAGTATCCTCCTTAGCATCAATGATCAATAGCACTTCCACGATCTTCACAATGGACATTTACAAGTCCTACATAAATAAGAAAGCAACTGACAAACAGCTAGTAAGAGTGGGACGAATTGTAGCTTTTGTAGCACTATTCATTGCAGTTCTGGTGGCTCCTAACCTTAAA
Organism: uncultured Porphyromonadaceae bacterium; assembly: GCA_964446195.1. GTDB lineage: Bacteria > Bacteroidota > Bacteroidia > Bacteroidales > UBA12481 > JAUVKA01. The sequence continues at coordinate 7,089 of CAYUNU010000160.1, forward strand.
TCATTAGATCAGGTATTCCAATATATACAGGAATACACAGCTTTCGTTTATCCCGGGGCCCTTGTAATCTTTTTCATGGGACTCCTCTGGAAACAGGCTACAACAAATGCTGCACTTTGGGTAGCAATATTGACATTACCTCTTGGAGCAGCATTCAAGATATTCTCAGGTGACACACCTTTCATCATAAGAATGGGTTATGTCTTTATAATCCTAACCGTCGTTGGAATCGTTATCAGCCTGATGGAGAAAGGGTGCAAAGTAGAAGGAGAACTGCCAAATCCAAAACGACAGAAGCAAGACAAAATCATGGGATCAGCGTTTGTTGCACTGGGAGCTGTAATAGCAATTGTTTCAACCTTCTTTATTAAGGCCATGGCACACCTGGCCCTGCACTCTATTTATGTATTAGCCACTGGCTTTATCCTTGTTGGCCTTACTCTTATTTTTAATGCTACGATTAAACTGGTCGACAGGAAAGCATTAATAATCGAAAGAAGCCTCTTTAAGACAGGGACAGCTTTTAATATAGGAGCAGCCGGAATCTGTGCAATCCTATTCTTACTATACTTCTTCTTCTGGTAGAAATAAACAATTTTAACAAACATGAAAAACATACCAATAGTAAAAACAGGACTAATAGCCGTAAGCCGTGATTGTTTTCCCGTAGAACTTTCAAAAAAGCGAAGGAAAGAAGTCTATGCTGAATGTTTAAAACTTAA
>CAYUNU010000161.1:0-7743 GCA_964446195.1 uncultured Porphyromonadaceae bacterium
GCGGAGAAACCACTTGAATTATCTCCATTGCCCGAATTATACCACCCCGACTGAGATTTCATTTTATGGCCTTCATTCTCACCCAAAAACCTTCCTAAGGAGTAACTATAGTTAAAATTACTGGGCAAATGCCATCCTCGTGGACAGGATACTTTCGCAGCTTCCCAATTATACAATGCACCATACTGCATGAAATTATTGGTTTGCTTTGCCTGAGCAGTGTCGTTGCCATTGTAACCATATACATAATAATGAGGGTCAGAGTCTGACATCAAAGAGGAAGAACTTACCTCAGGAAGATAAGCAAGGTTTTCAGTCATCCATACAATGTCACCAATCTTCCTGAATGAATAAACATGATTGTCCCGTGGATCAGTGAATTCACCAACCAGAATTTCCTTCTCGACGAAGAGATTAACTTCCTGCTCTATATTACTGAACTCAACATACTTATGAAGGTCTTCAAACCTTTCGTTTTCATTCGCTTCAACCCTAACCAAAAGAGTATGCCAACCATGTGGGATATAAGATATCCTGTATAAGCCATTTTCATCAGTAACATCACTGAGCCCACTTTGTAATCCATCCGGATTTAGTAAAGTCACTTCGGCAAACTCTATAGCTTTGCCATATTGGTCACTTACAACACCAAATATTTTTGAAGAGTTAACAATCGAAAGCATCTCAAAAGAAATGTTCTTTACATCATTATAAGGAATGTTTATCGACATCTTCTTAGTACTAAAATCCTTTTTACTACCCACCAAAGAATCATTACCCACAAGCAGATCAGAGATCAGAAAATATCCATCCTGATCAGATACTGTTTCCTTATCGGCAACACTGATATTAACATCAGGAATTGGAAATTTTGTGTTTTGAAAATACACATGCCCTGCAACACTCCCTAATAGAGGCTCCGCTAAACTAATAACAGTATCCCGAACAACTTCATATTCCTCATCTGATATGGTCACTGAGATAGTTACTGATTGCCCTTCACCATCTGCCGGGGCTTTCCATGTAACTTCAGGCAAATCAGTTGCTGTAATAAATTCACCATGACTAGATTCCCAAAAATAATCAAGATGATCACCATCTTGATCATAAGCTTCAATCTTCAGTTCAAGGACAGCCCCTGCGCTTACTTTATCAGGCTCAAAACTAATCTCACTAGCGAGCGGTTCACGATTCCTTTCGCAGGAAAATATCAATAATAATAAAGCTAATAATCCTATAAATTGTTTCACTAAAATATGGTTTTTACTACACTAAATTTAATGATAGTTTTATGAATTTCCATACCTACCTCACACACCTAACAGAATACCCATACCTTGTAAATGCGCACGACCTAAAAACCCCACCCTCATTGGCACTCAGGCTCCTGCTCCAGGCAAACTGATCGCTGCATTTCACTGAAGTCCAAAAACTTGCGGTACCTCCTTCACCAAAAAATCCACCATCATATCCAATGTACCCCCCGGCAGCAGCATTAAACCAACTGCTATTGTTACTTTCTCCCGAATACCATCCTACCGTATCCTTCAATTTGGAACCAATATCCCCCGAATGTCTCCAATTATCCATCGCAAGCTCAGACTCATCCATCCCAAGATACTCCTCCAGCTTTTTCCAATCTTCATCAGTCGGCAAGCGCCATCCATCCGGACAAGCATCAATAGCCGCTCTCCAATTATAAAGAACTCCATATTTATCATAGTTTTCAGTATGCTTTGCCTCAGCAACGTCCTCCCCCTCAAACGAATAAACATAATACTGCTTCTTGATAAATGAGACCTCAGCCGGATCATCAACATAAGGCAAATAAGCAAGGTTCTCTGTCATCCAACTCAGACCACCAATCTTCAGAGCAGAATACTCCTTCCCATCTCTGTCATCTTCAAACATAAAAACATCAGGAAAAACAATATCATAATTTACATCTTCCAGCCCCACCTCAATCCATTCCTGATAAATAACTTCAGTATCATCTATAACTTTCAAAGAATGATAACCCTCAGGAACCCTCATTATTTCATAATATCCTGATGTATCAGTAACAGACTCCAACCGACTCTCAGTACCATTGGGATTCATCACAACACATCTTAAACCTACCCTCGGCTCCCGATTATAATCACCAAAAATATTCCCATAAATTTTTGATGTAAAAACCTCAGAAACCATCTGGATATTTTGAAACAGCCTATCCTTCAAAAACTCCATCTCCAAATAAAATGGCTCAAACCCTTCTTTATCTGCCCATAGCATGTAAACACCCTTACGGATTTCCGGAATAACATAACTCCCATCCCACCCGGAAAAATCAATATTCTGATCAACCTTAACCCTAACACCCCTAACCGGTATAGCAATCCCCTCATAATAAACACTCCCCGACAAAACCGCATAAGGACTCTCCTTCCGACAGGAAACCCCCACAATCACAATCACCAAAAGCACACCAATATTTCGCACCATATCACAATATCAAAAAGGCAAATAAAGTTAGCAAATCCCTCGCAATATCATTGTAAGGACGCGCCCCTTGTGGGCGTCCGCTATTGCGTAAGGACGCGCCCCTCGTGGGCGTCCGCTATTGCGTAAGGACGCGCCCCTCGTGGGCGTCCGGTTATCGCAATGCAAATGTTGAAATCATTGTTGAAAACCTGTCTCCATTTGAGGAGTGCTTTTTGCTATCTTTGTTGCTATGTCAGAAGAGAAGGCCGAAAAGTATTCGGAAGATAGTATAAAAACCCTGGAGCCCAAGGAGCATATCCGTTTGAGGCCGGGTATGTACATCGGAAAACTGGGTGATGGATCATCACATGATGATGGAATTTATGTCCTGATAAAAGAAGTTATCGATAACTCAATCGATGAATTTGCCATGGGACATGGAAAGGTCATTGATATTGAGATAAATGACAAAGAATGCCTGGTCAGAGATAGGGGGCGTGGGATACCACTCGGCAAACTTGTCGACGTGGTTTCAAAAATGAATACAGGTGCTAAATATGATTCCAAAGTATTTAAAAAATCTGTCGGCCTAAATGGTGTTGGTCTAAAGGCAGTAAACGCCCTTTCCAGCACATTCAAAATACGTTCCTTCAGAGAAGGGGAGCAAAATGAAGCAATATTCGAAAAAGGAGATATTAAAAACAAACCAAAACTGGTCCCAACTGAAGAGGAGAATGGAGTCGAGATACGTTTCGTTCCCGACCGGGAAATATTCGGCTCATACCGCTACCTGAATGAGTATATTTCTTCGATGCTGAAGAACTATGTTTACCTGAATGCCGGTTTGACTATTCGTTTCAATGGGGAAAAATATTTTTCGAAAAATGGCCTTCTGGATTTGCTACAGAACAGAATGAGTAGTGAGGGCCTCTACCCCATCATCCACCTTAGTGGTGAGGACATTGAATTAGCTATGACCCATGGGAACCATTACGGTGAGGAATATTATTCTTTCGTAAATGGTCAACATACAGCTCAGGGAGGATCTCACCTTCTTGCCTTTCGCGAAGCTATAACAAAAACCATCAGGGAATTTTTTAACAAGGATTTTGATGCATCCGATATCAGAGCTTCAATAACTGCTGCAATTAGTATCAAAGTTGAAGAACCAATCTTCGAGTCTCAAACAAAAACTAAACTAGGCTCCAAGGACCTGGGCCCGAATGGACCATCAATTCGCAACTTCGTGATTGATTTTATCAAGAAAGAACTTGATAATTTCCTCCACAAAAATCATGAAGTAGCAGAAATATTACACAGGAAAATACTGGACTCTGAAAAAGAAAGAAAAGCTATATCAGGAATAAAGAAAATAGCCAGGGATAGAGCAAAAAAAGTAGCACTTCACAATAAAAAACTGCGCGATTGCAGAGTTCATTACAATTCTAAGCACGATAGACGCTTAGAAACATCAATTTATATTACTGAGGGTGATTCAGCCAGCGGCTCTATTACAAAATCACGCGATGTGAACACTCAGGCCGTTTTCAGTCTCAAGGGTAAACCAAAAAACACCTTCGGGGAACCAAAAAAACTGGTATATGAAAACGAAGAATTCAACCTGCTTCAGGCAGCATTGAATATCGAAGAGGGAATCGAAAACCTCAGATACAATAATATAATTATAGCTACAGATGCGGATGTTGATGGCATGCATATCAGACTCCTGTTAATAACATTCTTCCTGGAATTTTTCCCCGACCTGATCAAACATGGACATCTTTATATTCTTCAAACCCCATTATTCAGGGTGCGAGATAAGAAAAAAACATTCTATTGCTACTCTGATAAGGAAAGAGTCAATGCGATAAAAAAACTGGGGGGAAAACCTGAAATCACCAGGTTTAAGGGATTAGGAGAGATATCACCCGACGAGTTCAAACACTTTATTACTAAAGATCTACGACTCGAACCCGTTATCCTCCGAAAAGAGGATTCCATTAGGCAGATGCTGGAATTTTATATGGGGAAAAACACCCAGGAAAGACAAGATTTCATTATCGACAACCTGAGAGTGGAGGAAGATGAATTCGTTGCCTAATAATATGCTTTCTGATTAGATTTTATGGATAAAGAACTGGAAAATAAGGATCTGGAATTGAACGAAGAGGACGAACAAAACTCTCTGGATAATGGAAACGGCCGGGATGTAGATATTACTTACCTACCCGGTATGTATCAGAATTGGTTTCTGGATTATGCTTCATATGTAATCCTGGAAAGAGCTGTTCCCCACCTGCTCGACGGACTGAAACCAGTGCAACGTCGTATCCTCCACTCTATGCGCCGACTGGAGGATGGTCGATATAATAAGGTTGCAAATATTATTGGCCATACAATGCAATTCCACCCCCACGGCGATGCTTCCATCGGTGACGCCCTTGTCCAGCTAGGACAAAAAGACCTTCTTGTGGATGTACAGGGTAACTGGGGTAACATACATACCGGCGACAGCGCAGCTGCACCAAGATATATAGAAGCACGACTCTCAAAGTTTGCATTAGAGGTGGTTTTTAATCCGAAAACGACAAAGTGGAAAGCCTCATATGACGGTAGAAATAAAGAACCAATAAACCTTCCTGTGAAATTCCCTCTCCTGCTGGCTCAAGGAGTAGAAGGTATTGCAGTTGGACTGGCTTCAAAAATTCTTCCTCATAACTTTAACGAACTTATCGAAGCTTCAATAGCCTTTCTTAAAAATGAGGAATTTGAACTTTTCCCCGATTTCCCTACAGGGGGACTCATGGATTGCTCAAAATATCAGGATGGACTCAGAGGAGCCAGGATACGAGTTAGATCACGTATATCTAAACTGGACAAAAAAACACTGGTAATTAGTGAGATACCTTATGGCAAAACTACTGGCTCGCTCATTGATACAATTATTAGCGCAAATGATAAGGGCAAAATCAAGATTAAAAAAATTGATGACAATACAGCTGAAAATGTAGAGATCCATATTGAACTTGCCTCAAATGTATCACCCGATAAAACCATTGATGCTCTATACGCATTCACAGATTGCGAGGTTTCTATCTCTCCAAATTCCTGCCTTATAACCGACAGTCACCCCGAATTTATGGGTGTCAAACAAATACTGGAAAAATCAACAAAAAATACCGTCATCCTCCTCACAACGGAATTGGAAATCAGAAAAGGTGAGCTTGAAGATGCATGGCACATGGGGTCTCTGGAGAAAATCTTTATCGAAAACAGAATCTACCTGCTTATTGAGGAATGCGAAACCTGGGAATGCGTTATTAAAACAATCGACAAAGGACTCGACCCTTGGAAAAAACAATTAAAACGGCCAGTAACAGAAGACGATATAACCCGCCTGACAGAAATAAAAATAAAAAGGATTTCAAAATTTGATGCCTTTAAAGCCGAAGATATAATAAAGTCGATCGAAGCAGAATTGGTGGAGGTCCAAAACTATCTTGATAACATCATTGAGTTTGCTATCAATTATTTCAAGTCGCTAAAGAAAAAATACGGTAAAGGCAAAGAGAGAAAAACAGAAATTAGGAGCTTTGATAATATCGAAGCAACAAAAGTTGTTGTAGCCAACGAAAAACTTTATGTCAATTACGATGAAGGCTTTATCGGAACAGGTCTCAAAAAAGATGAATTTCTTTTTGAGTGCTCCGATATTGACGACGTGATTATTATCAGAAAAGACGGAACCTATGTGGTAACAAAAGTCTCTCCTAAAGCTTTTGTTGGCAAAAACATCCTCTATGTCGGACTGTTTAAAAAGAACGATTCCCGAACTATTTATAACATTGTGTACCGTGATGGGCGAATGGGTAATAACTACATGAAGAGATTCCCTGTTAAAGGTATTACCAGAGATAAAGAGTATGACCTTACACAAGGGAAAGAAAATTCAAAAATACTCTACTTCTCAGCAAACCCAAATGGCGAGGCAGAGGTCATCAGGATAAACCTAAAGCCTAAACCAAAACTAAAAAAAGCCAATTTCGAATATGACTTTTCAGAACTGGCTATAAAAAATAGAAATGCTAATGGTAATATCCTGACAAAGCATTCAGTCCTGAAAATATCATTAAAAGAAAAAGGCGTTTCAACATTGGGCGATAGAAAAATATGGTTTGATGCAAGTGTGAACAGACTAAATGCAGATAAACGAGGTGTTTACTTGGGAGAGTTTTCCGGAAACGACAGAATAATTGTTATTACTCGTGATGGTAGGTTCAGGTTTACTAACTACGATCTTTCAAACCATTTTGAGGATAATCTGCTAATCATTGAAAAATTCAATGAAAATGATGTTTATTCAGTGATCTTCTACGATGCTGATCAGGAATTCTATTACCTGAAAAGATTCCAGCTGGATGGACAAACAAACGGCAAAATGCAGTCGATGATAGGAGAAAATCCCGATTCAAAAATGATCCTCCTCTCTAAAGAATTGCTTCCACAGTTCAAATTAATCTTCGGAGGAAAAAATGAAGATCGTGAAGATGAATCTTTCTCAGCCGCTGAGTTTATAGCACTCAAAAGCTTCAAAGCCAGAGGAAAACGAATCACAACCTTCGAGGTGAAGAAATTCATAGAACTGGACCCAATAGAACCCGACCCAGATAAAATCGCAGAATTCTACGGCGAAGATTTTAACCTATCCAACTGCGATCAAAACCAGGATGACCAGGATGACCAGGATGACCACGAAGGCCACGAAGACCAAGAAGACCAAGAAGAAAATACAAAAAAAAATCCCCCCTTGGCTAAGGAGGATACAGGGGGACACGTGGATGACAAACCACCAAAGCAAAAAAAAATAATCAAACCCAAAGAGGACGAAATCTCCAAACCAATAGATCTTTCTAATGATCCGAAGGAACCTATTCCAGAGAAAAAACTGGAAAAAAAACCAAAAAAAGATAAAAAACAAGATAACTCCGCTTCACAGATGACCCTGGAATTGTAATGATCAAACCTATATGCCTTATCGGATTTATGGGCTCGGGAAAGTCCACCATAGCCAAACATCTGGCCGAGAAAAAAGGTGTGGGGTTCACAGATCTTGACACATACATTCAGGAGTCAGAAGGCATTAGTATCCCTGCTATCTTCGAAACAAAAGGTGAAGCAGCATTCAGACAAATAGAGTCGGCCTGCCTACTCGAAACACTGAAAAACCCAAATCAGATTATTGCCCTGGGAGGAGGAACACCCTGCTTTAATGACAACATG
>CAYUNU010000162.1:0-2441 GCA_964446195.1 uncultured Porphyromonadaceae bacterium
GATGCCGGAATGTCGGGTATTTATGCTTATCCTGGCACTCCATCAACCGAAATAACGGAATACGTGCAAAGGAATTCTTATGCTCGTGAAAAGGCTTTGCACTCGGCCTGGTCAACAAATGAAAAAACAGCCATGGAATCTGCTCTGGGTATGTCTTATTCAGGCAAGCGGGCTATGGTGTGCATGAAACATGTTGGTTTGAATGTTGCTGCTGATGCTTTTGTTAATTCTGCAATAACCGGTTCCGGAGGAGGTCTTATTGTAACAGTAGCTGATGATCCCTCGATGCATTCTTCTCAAAATGAGCAAGATTCCCGTTTTTATGGCAACTTTTCCATGTTGCCTATTTTGGAGCCATCCAACCAGCAAGAGGCTTACGATATGGCATATGAGGGTTTTTCCTTATCAGAAGAATTTAATCTTCCTGTACTGCTTAGGAGAACTACTAGATTGGCCCATTCAAGAGCGGGGGTGGTGCGCAAGTCTCAATTGAATGAGAATAAACTAATGCTGCCGGAAGATCCAAAACAGTTCATATTACTTCCGGCTATAGCAAGAAAGAGATATAAGATGCTGCTGGAAATACAGCCTAACCTGGAACAGAAGGCATTGAAATCCGTATTCAACGAGTTTGTTGATGGTCCTGATCATTCAAAGGGGATTATTTCATGTGGAATAGCTATCAATTATCTGGAAGAGAATTTTTCCGGTAAAATACCATATCCGGTTCTTAAGATTGGCCAGTATCCGGTTCCTAAAGAGAAGCTTCAATATATGGTGGATCATTGCGAATCATTACTGGTTCTTGAAGAGGGTTATCCATTACTGGAAGAAAGCTTGAGAGGGTATTTGAATAATGGTCCTGTGCCTGTCTCAGGTAGGTTGGATGGTACGCTACCAAGAGATGGGGAGCTTAATCCCGACATTATCAGGGCCGCTTTGGGTCTGGATTCCCAAGCAGGGCCGGATGTCCCTTCTATGCTGATTAACAGACCTCCTGCCTTGTGTAAAGGTTGTGGCCATATTGATACTTATAAGGCTTTGCTAGATGCACTCGAACCTTATGGAGGCGGTCGTACATTTTCAGATATCGGATGCTATACATTAGGAGCCTTGCCTCCGTTTAATGCAATTAACTCCTGTGTCGACATGGGAGCATCAATTACAATGGCTAAGGGAGCTGCTGATGCAGGCTTGGTCCCATCCGTAGCAGTCCTAGGTGATTCAACATTTACTCATAGTGGGATGACAGGTTTGTTGGATGCAGTAATTGAAAATTCACCCATAACAGTTGTCATTTCAGACAACGAGACTACAGGGATGACTGGCGGGCAGAGTAGTTCAGCATTTGGAAGGATTGAGTCGATCTGCAAAGGACTAGGTGTTCCTGATGAGCATATCAGGTTAATTATTCCCCTCAGAAAAAATCATGATATAAATGTTCAGGTCATAAAAGAGGAATTAGCTCATAAGGGTGTTTCTGTAGTTGTTTCAAGGCGAGAGTGTATTCAAACGGCATCAAAAAAGAAAAGGAAATAAACTTTATCTGAAAAAATTGAGCAGATCATGAAAAAATCTAATATTATATTGTCAGGTGTTGGGGGACAAGGGATTTTAACTATAGCAGCAGCTATTAGCCTTGCTTCACTTAAGGAAGGCCTTAATACCAAGCAAGCAGAAGTACATGGGATGAGCCAACGTGGAGGGGCTGTGCAGTCGCACCTTAGAATATCAGACATGAAAATATCGTCTGATCTTATTCCTCAGGGTGAAGCCGACTTAATTTTGTCGGTTGAGCCTCTGGAAGGCTTAAGATATCTCCCATATCTTAAAAAAAATGGCGTTCTGGTAACTAATTCCAAGCCATTTATTAATGTTACTAATTATCCTGATCCAGAAGATATTTATCGACAGATAGGTCTTCTTCCTACTAGTATTATTTTGGATGCTGATAAATTAGCCAGGGATTTAGCCTCACCAAGATCCTCTAATATCATTATGTTGGGGGCAGCAAGCTTCTTTATGTGCTTGGATTTCAAATCACTGGAAGCTGGGGTTAGCCAAATATTTGAAAGGAAAGGGTCTGAAATAGTTGATATTAACCTTCAAGCCCTAAATATAGGTAGAGAAATTGCCAGCGATAAAATCTGATTTACCAGATTCTATCCGGATATTTTCCTTGAGCAGTTAAACTGCTGAGTTTTTCCATTACCATCTCTTTGTCCTCACTATAGGTTACTCCAAACCACTTAGCATCTGATTCGAGTACCTTAACTCGTATCAGGCCTTGTTCAACAAGAATGTTTGTTGCATAGGGAATATAGAATTCGGATTTCAATTCCTGTCCTCGTTCCAACATAAAGGATTTGAAAATCTTTGACAGTTGAGGAAGAATAGCTGGTGTAAATCCCCAGAAATTCATTGATACTACTTCATTTCCA
>CAYUNU010000162.1:2451-7742 GCA_964446195.1 uncultured Porphyromonadaceae bacterium
GCGCAAACGGGGCCAGCAGGGGTTGGATCTCCGGCCACAAATCCATTGTGGCTGAGGGCTCATGATATAACAGGAGTGACATCAGGATCACCTGTAAATATTTCATGGCCTGATAATTCAGGGAATAACCATTTTGCTTCTCAGGTAACACCTGCCTATCAGCCCGTCTTTATTAGCAATGCACTGAACTCATATCCGGTGGTACCCTACTTCATTTCCACTTAGCTTCTCAGTTTTATTGCCTTCAACAAAAATAATATCATCTCCTTTTGTCTCTATGTGAGTCCTCTCTGTAACACCTGTGAGGTAGTTCTCCTGATTAGTTGTGCATACTCCTCTGGAAACGAAACCATGGTCTGAAAGGGTGTTGTTGAGAATGTATCCAACCATAGCTTGATTATGGATTTCATCAGGATTTTGAATACTTAAGAATTTCCCCATTTCTACGAAAGCTTCAAAACCATAGAAGTCGTCACCATTTATTACAGCAAATGGTTCGGATAACTTTTCCGTTGCTGCTAATACTGCGTGGCAAGTACCCCAAGGTTTAACTCTTTCTGGATTAAGCACAATACCATCAGGGATATCACTTAAACGCTGAACCACATGATCTACCTCTATCGTATTTTTGTATCTATTGGCAAATAGGGAATAAAAGTCCTCAACAATTTCCTCCCTTAATACAAAAACTACTTTTCCACATCCGGCTCTCGCAGCATCAAATACTGAATAATCTATTATCGATTCTCCATTTGGTCCCAGGTGATCCATTTGTTTTAAACTGCCATAACGGCTTCCAAGTCCAGCTGCTAATACAAGTAAAGTAGGTTTCATAGTATAATTTTGTTCAAAAAAGTTGAGGTGCAAATATAATAATCTAAATGCAGCTTGAAATACTTTCCGAATAAGCTGTATCTCTGTTCTTTTTATTGCTCTATTCGTTTGCGAGCATCTTATGTTACTGTTTTTTAATTGCTTGGTGATGTTATTGTGAAACAGATGAGTTGTGGCCTTTATATACATACAAATAATTTTATTTGATATTTGACAGTTTATGAGTAATATCAGTTTGGGAATTTTTAAATTCGGGGTTCTATATTTATGAATGATTATGTGTTCACTTTTGATGGAATATAAATTTGGAGAATTATGAAAAGGATTTTGAGATTTATTTATTTGCCCATAATTGCAGTGATCTTTTTTGGGTGTGCCGGTGGAGTAGAATCGGGAAGTGAGATAGTGGAGATACCTGAGTACAGAGAAGCTAACAATTATTTGTGCTTTAGAGCTCCACAATCTCTTGTTATTGATGGACGTATTAGCAGCGAGGAGTGGGATAAGGCATCTTGGTCTGTGTGGTTTAAGGATATTGAAGGAGAAGGTAAGCCGGAACCACGATTTAAGACAAGGATGAAGATGCTATGGGATGATAACTATCTTTATGTTGCGGCTGAGTTGGAAGAACCCCATGTTTGGGCTAATATTACCAAAAGAGATGAGGTTATTTTTTATGATAATGATTTTGAGGTATTTATTGATCCTGATGATGACACTCATGCTTATTATGAGTTAGAAGTTAATGCCTTGGAGACAGCATGGGATTTAATGCTCATACAACCCTACCGGGATGGTGGACCTGCTGTTGATTCCTGGGATATCCAGGGGCTCAAAGTTGGCACTGAAATTAAAGGGACAATTAATAATCCTGATGATATTGATACAGGTTGGACTGTTGAAATAGCTATTCCTTTTAAAGTTCTGGAGGAGTGTGCTCCAGGTGGGGAGATGCCCATTATAGGTGATCAATGGAGGATAAATTTCTCAAGGGTTGAATGGAAGGTCGAGGTTAAGAATGGTAAATACCAAAAGATTATTAATCCGGAAACCGGGAAAGCTTTCCCCGAGGATAACTGGGTATGGTCACCCCAGGGCTTTGTGAATATGCATATGCCTGAGTACTGGGGGTATGTGCAGTTTGAAGGGGATCTGGGAAAAGCTGATCAAGCTACTTTTGATAATCCTAAAGGACTTGAGGAAAGATGGATTTTAAGAAATCTGTATTATCGGCAATTTAACTACAAGGAGGAAAATGGTAAGTATGCTACTTCTCTGAAAGAACTGGACTGGCCGGTTGAGTCCTTGAAAGAGAAAGGCCATGAAGTGATACTGGAGGCAGGATCTCATGGTTTCCAGGCATATAATATTTCGGATGACAAAGAGAAGTGCTTTATTATCAATGAGCGAGGAAGAATAGTTAAGAAATAGGCTAAAGGTGAAAAAACTGATATTTGTAAGTCTGGTACTTGGTTTGGTATTGGGCTGTGAACGTTCTGTTGATCCAACAGAATATATGGATCCAATGATAGGAACAGATGGCCCGGGACATACTTACCCGGGAGCTAGTAGACCATTCGGTATGGTTCAACTTAGTCCGGATACCAGATTAGATGGATGGGAAGGCTGTAGTGGTTATCATTATTCGGATGATTATATTTATGGTTTCTCACATACTCACCTTAGTGGAACAGGAGCTACTGACTATGGTGATATTTTATTAATGCCAACCGTAGGTGAAATTCAGCTTGAACCTGGAACTAGCGATGATCCAGAATCAGGTTACGGGTCTGTCTTTTCTCACACCAATGAAACCAGCAAACCAGGGTATTATCGTGTGAAGCTAAATGATCATAAAATAGTCGCTGAGTTAACCTCTACCCAAAGGGTTGGTTTTCATCGTTATAAATTCCCTAAATCAAAATCCTCCAATATTATAATTGATCTGGAGCACAGAGATAAGGTTTTATCATCATTTCTCCGTGTGGTTAATGAATATGAAATGGAGGGCTTAAGGCGTTCACAACAATGGGCAACAGATCAATATGTGTACTTTGTAATAAGGTTTTCAAAGCCATTTAAGAATTTTGGTCTATATCTTGATGATCAGCTTTGTCCGGGACAGGAACTTCAGGGCCAGGCAATAAAGGGGCATGTGAGTTTTACAACAAAAAGGGGAGAGGAGATAGAGGTTAAAGTTGGCGTTTCAGCAGTTAGCGTTGAGGGTGCAAGAAAAAATCTTGATGCAGAAATTCCTGATTGGAATTTTGATGAAATAGTTGATGATTCATACAAAGCCTGGAGCAAAGTAGCAAAACGACTGCAGGTAAAAGGAGGTACATTATCCCAGAAAAGAACTTTTTATTCAGCACTTTATCACCAGTATTTGAGCCCAAATATTTATACCGATGTGGATGGCTTGTATCGCGGCAGAGATCTGCTGGCTCACAAAGCTGATGGTTTTACAAACTATACTGTTTTCTCACTTTGGGATACATTTAGAGCAACACACCCTTTGTTCACAATTTTAGAACAGGATGTGAGCCATGACTTCATTCGAACCTTCATTAAACAATACGAACAAGGAGGTATGTTGCCGGTTTGGGAATTGTCGGCTAATGAAACGGGTACAATGATAGGTTACCATGCTATTCCGGTTATTGTTGATGCTTATATGAAAGGGTTACGGGACTATAGTAATGAAAAGGCCCTCAAAGCAATGATTAATAGTGCAGATTTAAACCACCTGGGGTTATTACCTTATAAGGAACTTGGGTATATACCAGCATCTGAAGAGGATGCTTCCGTTTCTAAGACTTTGGAATACGCATATGATGACTGGTGTATTTCAGTCATGGCAAAAGAGATGGGTATTGATAGTACTTATCAACGATTTAACCAACGAGCCCAATATTATAAAAATGTTTTTGATCCATCAACAGGGTTTATGAGAGCAAAGATGGGCTCTCAGTGGTTTGAACCTTTTGATCCTAAGGAGGTAAATTATAATTACACAGAGGCAAATGCTTGGCAATATAGTTTCTTCGTTCCACAGGATATAAGTGGTATGATTGATCTTTTTGGCGGGCCTGATGCCTTGGAAGATAAATTGGATGAGCTATTCTCTACGTCCTCAGAAACGACAGGGAGAGATCAGGCAGATATAACCGGATTAATAGGTCAATACGCTCATGGTAATGAGCCATCTCACCATATGGCCTACCTGTATTCATTCATTGGAAAACCATGGAAAACTCAGGAATATGTTAGCCGGATATGTAAGGAGATGTATACTGATCAACCGGATGGCCTTTGTGGAAATGAAGATTGCGGGCAGATGTCTGCATGGTATATTTTTAGTGCATTGGGCTTCTATCCAGTAACTCCCGGAGTTCCGGAATATATTATTGGAACTCCAATGTTTGAGGAGTCGCTTATTAATCTTGAAAATGGAAATCAATTTACTACCAGAGCAATTAATAAAACACCTGAAAATATTTATATCCAAAAGGCATTGCTTAACGGAGAGGAATACAGCAAAAGCTTTATTCTCCACGAAACAATTATGGCGGGTGGAGAATTGGTTCTGCATATGGGGCCCAAACCAAATATGAATTGGGGAGGCGGAAATAATAAACCAAAAACAGCCATTAAGGAAAATCTGATTTTACCCGTTCCTTTCATAAGTGAAGGAGAGAAGACCTTCGAGAAGCGAACTGCAGTGAAATTAGCTTGCATCGATTCAATGGCAGAAATATTTTATGAGGCTGTTCCAAATAACTCAGATGGTACGGGCAATTACAGGAAATATACCAAGCCATTAGAACTTTCCGGATCAAGAAAAATTAGATATTATGCCCAGAAGGGTGATCTGGTTACTCCGGTCATGGAAGCTGATTTTTATAAACTTCCTTCAAACAGAAGTATCACTCTCCAATCAAAATATTCAAACCAATATTCGGCCGGAGGGGATAATGCCCTTATTGACATGATAAGGGGGGAGAGAAACTTTAGAACTGGTGCATGGCAGGGATATGAAGGCGTTGACATTTTGGCTGAGGTCGATCTGGGGAGTGTGAGGTCTATTAGCCGATTGGAGTTGAGTTGTTTTCAGGATCAGGATTACTGGATTTTCATGCCCTTATATGTTGAATTTGAGATTTCTATGGATGGGGAAAAGTGGACCAGCTACGGTTCTGTTGAGAATGATGTTTCAGAGAAGTCTGTAGGAGCGTTTATTAAACCATTTGTTGTCGAATACTGGGGATCAGGTCGGTATGTGCGCGTTAGAGCTAAAAATAGAGGTAGTTGTCCAGAATGGCATAAAGGGGCAGGATTGGCAGCCTGGGTTTTTGCTGATGAATTTATTATTCAGTAGATACCTCCTTTTTTTTAGTGAATTTTAAAGATTATTTAAGTCCATTACATCATATATTTTTTAATCATGAGCAAGTTGT
>CAYUNU010000163.1:0-7715 GCA_964446195.1 uncultured Porphyromonadaceae bacterium
TCATTTATGATTGCAACAGCTGGAGGTGTAATGTTTGCCAAAGTGATGAACATCTTCCTGGCAAAAGATGATAAGATCAATCCCTTAGTCGGTGCAGCTGGTGTATCTGCTGTACCTGACTCGGCTCGAGTGGTTCAGAATGAGGGACTTAAGTATGATCCTACAAACCACTTACTCATGCATGCAATGGCTCCCAACGTTTCGGGTGTTATTGGTAGCGCAGTTGCTGCCGGTATATTGTTGAGCTTTTTACTGTAAAGCGCATTTTCCCAAGCGGATTATTGTAGTTTACCATCTGTTTTACGGCAGAAACTTTATAGGAAAATGTATATTTGTGTAAATACAAAAACACTTTTTTGTGAACTATAAAGAAAAATTTGCGCAGGCTGGAAATTCTGGGGGAAGAACCCGTTCCGACTGCCAGTTTATGCTGGAGACAAGGATGTCTGGTGGCATTTCTATCGAGATGCAAAGTAAGGTCAAATCTATGTTTGGCCGAAGTAATGAGGAGTTAATAAAAGATGTGCTAGGTTTTTATGGAATAGAGCACATTCATGTCGGCTTGGTCGATTCTGGAGCTCTCCCATGGGTTTTATCTGCCCGCCTGGAGGCTGCTATAAAAAAGCTTATTACTTCGGATAAGGAGTATCTCAACAAAAAAGAAGAAGGTAAATTTATTCATACAGCTAAAGATCAGTTTCGCTTTTCGCGTTTATACCTGCCTGGGAATAGCCCTAGCCTGATGTTAAATGCCGGATTGCATGGTCCGAACGGTCTGATTCTGGATCTTGAAGATGCTGTTGCTCTTTCCAGGAAGGATGAAGCCAGGTATCTTGTTAGAAATGCCTTAAGAAATTTAAATTTTTACGGGGCTGAGAAAATGGTGCGTATTAATCAGATTCCACTGGGTATTCAGGATTTGGCTTATATAGTGCCGCATGGCGTTAATCTTATTCTTGTTCCTAAATGTGAAGCTGCCGGACAGATCCTTGAAGTGAACGAGGAAATAGATCGGCTGAAGGAGTTGAATGGAATTACAGGGGATATCTGGCTAATGCCAATAATAGAAAGTGCACTAGGGGTTGTTAAGGCCTACGAAATTGCTTCATCTGCTGATAATATAGTTGCAATGGCTATTGGCTTAGAGGACTACACTGCCGATTTGGGTTGTAGACGCAGTTTGGATGGCCAAGAATCATTTTTTGCCAGATCAGCCTTAGTTAATGCCTGCAAAGCAGCAGGTATACAGGCTATTGATTCGGTGTTTTCAGATGTGGGTGATATGGATGGTCTTGCAAGAACCGTACAGGTATCTAAAAGCCTTGGTTTTGATGGCATGGGATGTATCCATCCCCGGCAGATAAAAGTGATACATGAGAATTTCGCTCCTGGCAAGCAAGAGATGGAAAGAGCATGCAACATAGTTAATGCCTTCGACATAGCTAACAGTAAAGGATTAGGTGTGGTTTCCCTTGGCTCAAAAATGATTGATCCTCCTGTGGTAAAAAGGGCTCAGAAAGTTGTTAAATTAGGATTGGAACTTGGATTGTTGGATGAAAATTGGAGGGAAAGTTATGAATAAAGCTCAATTGATACAAAATGCTGGTGGACGGTGGGTCCCCTCAGAAATAAATGGTAAAGCTGTTGTGCCATATAAGGGCGTAGGTAAGTATATCCCACAAGCCAATAGGAAAGCACCACGAATAAGTTCATGCGCTAATTTCCCCCTGGATGGGAACAAAAAAGTGTCCAGCCTGAAGGAGGCTCTGATAAAATCCGGATTAAAAGATGGGATGACCATTTCTACTCATCATCATTTTAGAAATGGGGATCTTTTAGCTAATCAAATATTTGATATTGCCAGTGATCTTGGTGTGAAAAACCTGGTGTGGATACCGTCAGCTTCTTTTCCTTGCCACGAACATCTCATACAATATCTTGAGGATGGTACGATTAATCGCATAGAAGGCAGTATGAATGGACCCTTGGGTAAGTTCTGTTCTGAGGGAAAAATGAAAGGAACAGCGGTATTAAGGTCTCACGGCGGCAGATATCAGGCTATCCAGGACGGAGAGGTCGATATAGATATAACAGTTATTGGTGCCGCTTGTAGCGATCCATTTGGTAATGCCAATGGATTGAACGGACCCAGTGCAAGCGGCTTGCTGGGATTTGCTCTTGCGGATTCACAATATGCTGATAAGGTTATTGTTGTGACTGATAATATGGTTGAGTTTCCATGTATACCCTGGCAGATCCAGGGCAATTATGTGGATTTTACTGTTGAAATAGACAAAGTTGGTATTCCCGAAAAAATAATATCCGGAACAACAGAAATAACTAAAAGCCCAGACAGGCTCCTTTTGGCCGAAATGACTGCACAGTTTTGTAAGGATGTTGGAATTATTAAAGATGGGTTTTCCTTCCAAACAGGAGCGGGTGGTACCTCCCTTGCTGTGAGTAATTTCTTCAGAGAGATAATGCGGACTGAAGGTATTAAGGCCAGGTTTGCAAGGGGAGGAAGTAATAAATACTTGGTTGAGATGCTCGAGGAAGGACTGATTGAGTATATTCTTGACGGTCAGACCTTCGACCTCGAAGGCGTTCGTTCAATGTTGGAGAACCCAAACCATGTTTGGACTAGTCCGTTTACCAGCTATAATTATCACGGGAAAGGAAATTTTGCTGGAATGGTAGATCTGGTCATTCTGGGCGCAACAGAGGTGGATGTTAATTTCAATGGTAATGTGGTTACTCACTCTGATGGTTATTTGCTGCACGGTATTGGCGGATGGCAAAACTGCTTATTCTCCAAAACAGTTATTTTACCTGTCCCTCTTTTTAGAGACAGGATACCCGTTATCGTGGATGAGGTTACCACCCTCTGCGGACCGGGTGAGTTGATTGACGTTATCGTAACAGAAAGAGGAATCGCTATTAATCCATTAAGGAAGGATTTGATTGAAAAAAGCAAAAACTCTAAATTAAATATCAGAACAATTCAGGAGTTGAAAGATGAAGCAGAGGAAATATGTGGCAAGCCTGATAAACCCGACACAGATGATCAAATTATTGCCGCCATAAATTGGGTTGACGGAACTGTAATCGATGTTGTTAGGAAGGTAAAAGGATAAATTTTAAAAAAAATCATAATTCAAACTACAAAGCCGGTTTTCCCGGCTTTTGTAGTTTATAGAATTTTTTTTATTCCGGATGTATTGCCTCTACAGGACAAACATCTGCACATGCACCACAATCAGTACATTCGTCAGGGTCAATAACATAAATATCACCTTCTGAGATAGCCTCAACTGGGCATTCATCAATGCAGGTTCCGCATGCAGTACAATCATCATTAATTACGTAAGCCATTGTTCAAGATTTTGGATTAATAATTCCCACAAATGTAGGTGCTTTTTTTTTTTCAAGAACAAAATTCCTGTTTTTTTTGTTAAAACCTTTTACACTTACAAGCTGGAAAGAATTACATTTGTCAATATCCCGACTTAATTATAATTTAAATCAGTTTTTATTATTAGTTTATACTAAATTCCTAAACTGCGCATCTGTTTCATTTATAGTACTATGAGTTATCTTAAATTTGACAAAACACAATTAGTGAACCTGGAGTACTCTCTTCCAAAGGAGATTCTGTTGTCTAATGAGATTGGAGTTTATTGTAGTTCAACGCTTGTTGGATGCAATACACGCAAGTATCATGGTCTACTTGTGGCTCCTGTTCCATCAATTGACGGAGGTAAACATGTTCTGCTTTCTAATATACATGAGACTGTAATACAGCATGAGCAAGAGTTTAATCTGGGTATTAGTAAGTATCCCGGACAATATAATCCAAAGGGACATAAATATGCCCGGTGGTTTGAATCAGATCACTTACCGACGATCGTCTACAGGGTTGGAGGTGTGGTAATCCAGAAAGAGTTGTTACTGGTGGAGAAAGAGGCCAGAATTATGATTAGGTACACATTACTCGAGGCTAAGTCACCAACCAAAATCAGGATAAAACCTTTTTTGGCTTTTAGGAGCATACATAAGTTGTCTAAAACAAATATGTTCGCCAACCAGAGGGTTGCTGAGATTCCGAATGGTATTAAATCACGCCTTTATCAAGAGTATCCTGATTTATTCATACAGTGCTCAAAAAAAGCTGAGTTTGTTTCAGCTCCTGATTGGTACTTGAATATTGAATACAGTAAGGAAAAGCTTAGAGGATATGATTATCAGGAGGATTTATTCGTTCCCGGATATTTCGAAATGGATATTAAAAAGGGACAGAGCATAGTTGTAAGTGCTGGCCTTGATGAAGTTTCTACAGCAGGTTTAAACAGACGTTTTACCGTTCTAAGCGCCAAGGTTGAAACCCGAAAGAATTTTGATGAATGGTTAGCATATGCTGCAGCTGGATTTGTCAGGAAATCTGATGCAAGTGTTGAAGTTGTTCCTGGATATCATTGGTTTGGACGTTGGGGCAGGTATGCACTCATTTCTTTACCCGGAATTTCAAGCAGTACGGATAATGCAAATTTCCCAATCGAGGTATTGACCTCAATGATAAAAATGATGAAGGATGGGATGTTGCCGGATCATTCAATAGATATTAATAATCCTGTTTATGGATCTGCTGATACTTCTCTTTGGTTTATTTGGGCTCTCCAGCAGTTATCCGGGATGGGCCACTCAAAGGAAAAATTATTTAAAAAGTTCAGAGGCCCAATTATCAGCATATTATCTGCTTATTCTGAAGGGCGGATACCTGGAATAGAGGTTCATGATAATGGCCTCGTTCACGCTTATCTGCCTGGTAAGGCTTTGACCTGGATGGATTCATATGTAGATGGACAAGCAGTGACACAAAGGCCAGGCTATGCAATAGAGATCAATGCGCTTTGGTATAATGCATTGTCCTTTGTTATTGACGCAGCTACGTCGGGTAGCAATAGTGATCTTATCAGACAATGGATTAAGATTAAGGAGAATATTGAAGCTAACTTCGAGGCCATGTTCTGGGATTATAAAAATGGCACCCTCTATGATTATGTTTACCAGGGTGTTCCAAATAGTGATGTAAGGCCTAATATGCTTCTGGCTGTTTCAATGAAATATTGTCCTTTGCCTGATGAGTATAAGAAGACAGTTCTGGATCAGGTAAGACAGGAATTATTGGTTCGACGTGGGATTAGATCCCTTTCGCCTAGGTCGGTCGACTTTAAGCCCACTTATGAAGGAGCTCATCATATTCGTGATCTAGCATATCATCAAGGTACAGTATGGCCTTGGCTGACAGGTGCTTTTGCGGAGGCATGGCTGGGTATTTACGGTGAAGAAGGAGTTAAGCTGATAAAGGCTCTGTTTCAAAATTTCGAGGAGGATCTTAATGAACATGGGATTGGCATGATATCGGAAGTTTATGATGGTAATCCGCCTCATCGTGCTTGTGGAGCTATTTCTTTTTCGTCAAGTGTTGGAGAGTTGTTAAGAGTTAAGTATTTATTGTCAAAATATTTGTAATTGACTATGAGAGTGTTAATGTTTGGTTGGGAATTTCCTCCCCATATTAGTGGAGGCCTCGGGACAGCCTGTTATGGCTTAACCAGGGGACTCTCATATAGGGATGTGGATGTTGTTTTTGTTGTTCCGAAAGCTTATGGGGATGAAGATCAATCGTCTGTAAGACTTATTGGTGCCTCACAAGTACCTGTAAAGCAACGAACATATAATTTCTATAAAGAGCTTGACGAAAAGCAAATCCCGTCTTGGATGGGATCCAAACAAGAAATAACATACATTGAGGTTGGATCTCACCTTATGCCATATATGTCGCCCGAAGAATTCGAATTGTTTGTTAAAGAGAAGGTTGAAAAGAGCGACTTTTATTGGAAGAAACTCGTGGAAGAGAATACAAAAGGTAGCTTATCAGAGGAGGAGACTATAGGGAAGATTGAATTCACTGGAAAATATGGTGCAAGTCTATTGCAGGAAGTATCTAATTACGGTCTGGTAGCAGCAGAAATTGCTCAGAATCAGGAGTTTGATTTGATTCATGCCCATGATTGGTTAACCTATGCTGCCGGTATTGCTGCAAAAAAGGTTAGTGGTAAACCCTTGGTAATCCATGTGCATGCCACAGAGTTTGATCGTTCTGGCGAAAATGTTAACTCTTTGGTTTATGATATTGAGAAAATGGGTATGGAGGCGGCGGATAAGATTATTACCGTAAGTAACCTGACAAAAAACACCGTCATCAACAAATATGGTATTAACCCTGATAAGGTTGTGACTGTTTATAATGCTGTGGAACCTACTGATGATGTTGAAAAGGAAGTCTATTATAAGTCAGTAGATGAGAAAGTTGTTACTTTTTTGGGACGAATAACATATCAGAAAGGACCGGAATATTTTGTTGAGGCAGCTAAGTTGGTTTTGCAGAAAACAGATAAGGTGAGATTTGTAATGGCCGGGAATGGCGATTTACTCAGAAAAATGATTCGCTATGCTGCAAAGCTTGGAATATCGGATAAATTTCATTTCACAGATTTTCTGAGAGGCAAAGATGTGGATCGTATGTTTGCTTTAAGTGATGTTTATGTTATGCCATCTGTTTCTGAACCCTTTGGAATAAGCCCACTTGAAGCAATGCGTTCAAATGTGCCTGTGATAATCTCAAAACAATCTGGGGTTTCGGAGATTTTAAGACATGCAATAAAAACAGACTTCTGGGATGTAAATGCAATGGCAGATGCTATTTACAGCCTGATAAATTACCCGGCCTTATCCGAAATGTTTGTCAAGTACGGGAAAAAAGAAGTTGATGATTTGAAGTGGGAAAATGCTGCCATCCATATTAAGGATGTCTATTCCTCAGTGTTAAATTTAAAATGATGCAAAATGAAAAGTATTTGTTTGTATTTTCAGATTCACCAGCCATTTAGGTTAAAAAAATATCGCTTCTTCGAAATTGGCAACGATCATTATTATTATGATGATTATACCAATAAGAGCATTCTTAGGAAGATTGCCCGTAAATCCTACTTGCCAGCTAATCAGCTCTTACTAGGTCTTATTAAGAAGTATCCGGGTAAATTTAAATTGAGCTTTTCAATAACTGGAATTGCTCTGGAGCAATTTGAATTATATGCCCCAGAAGTATTAGATAGCTTTAAAGCTCTGGCCAAAACCGGTCAGGTAGAGTTTCTTGGGGAAACATATTCCCATTCTCTTGCTGTATTAAAAAACACTGAAGAATTTGAAGATCAGGTCCGTTCGCACAGTAAGTATATCAAGGAATTGTTTGGTCAGGAGCCAAAAGTGTTTAGAAATACAGAGCTGGTATATTCCGATAGCATTGGTGAATTAGTTGCTAATATGGGATTTACAGGTATGCTGGCTGAAGGGGCAAAAAACATCCTTGGATGGAAGAGTCCTAATTTTTTATATTATAATGGAGAATCTTATAATAATCAACCTTATGTTTTTGATGGTTCTGGTAGTTTTTTTGTGGGGGGAGAGGGTTTTGATGAATTAGAATTTAATAGAACACATGCAAATTTAAATTCTTATTTTGTTCCTGTTATTGGGAGTGATGCTTGTAGTGGTGGGGTAATTACTCATGGGCATTTGGCTGGGCAGTCTTGTGCTAATGTTTTAATTTGAATTATAAATATGAGGGTTTTTATTGTTATATGTTTTTTTCTAGT
>CAYUNU010000164.1:0-5218 GCA_964446195.1 uncultured Porphyromonadaceae bacterium
AATAGATATTGTCCTTCAGCATCAAAAACAGGACCGGAAGCATCGCTCATCCCATTCGAAACCTGATGATTAGATTTATCCTCCAAGGAATAAACCCAGACCACCCCAAAACGATTATCTAAACTCTTTGTGTAGCTAATCAACTTACTATCTGGCGACCAGGATGGCGAACCAGCTCCTGTATCAACAATTTGCAACTTACCACTCTCCAGATCATAAAGATGAATATTCCTCCTCTTATCTGTAAAAACTATGTTTTTGCTATTTGGCGACCAAGTCATTGGATAAAAATAACTCGGATCAGGAAGCTTAACCTTCTTAACCTTATCCGCCCCAAATTGATCTGTGATATGCAGCGCATACTCGCCACTCTCATCAGAAAAATATGCAATATGCTTACCATCAGGTGACCAGGCAGGATATCTCTCCATCACTCCCGGTGTATTAGTAATATTCCTGATGTCCCCCTTTTCCGCCGGCACTGTAAGTATCTCTCCATGAGCCTCAAACAACGCTCGCTTACCGCTTGGGGAAATATGACTGCTGCGTATCTCATTTGAAACAACCTTGAAGTAAGGCCTGATATGAGGATTGTCGCTAAGCACCTCAACAACCAACTGAGTGGTTTTTGAATTTGCCGGATTATATAAGTATAAGTATCCCTCTCTGGCGAACACCAGTTGTTTACCATTCCCCGAAAGATATTTTATATCAGCTCCCTTTTTCGCAACATGCTCCCTCAACTCCTTACTTTCCTGATTATAAGAGAATATATTCATGTCAAGATTTCTGTCTGAAAGGAAAAACACTTCACTACCTATCCAAACCGGATAAGTATCGCTTGCATTCACATGAGGAACCTCAACGTGAGTCCAGTCGTCAACATTGATAAGCCATACAGGTGTTGTCCTACCTCCACGATATCTCTTCCAACTGGCAAAGGCATTGTTAACCGGAGTATACGCAATCTGCTTACCATCCGGAGAATAATCAGCTAAGGCCATTTGTGGTATAGGCAGCTGTTCGGGATACCCACCATCCATACTTATTGTAAAGAGTTGCGACCGCCGGTTGGAATTAAACCTCGAGGAGCTAAACAAAACTTTACCATCAGGAGTCCAGCCCTGAACCACATCCATATCCGGATGCCAACTAAGCCTTACAGGTATACCTCCCTCACTGGGAATTACAAATACATCTGAATTCCCATCATATTCACCTGTAAAAGCAACGTATTTCCCATCAGGAGAAAATTTTGGCCCAAATTCTGAACCCGGATGAGTGGTGAGGACCGAAGCCTGACCTCCTGCGATGGGTGCAGTGTATAAATCACCGGCATAAACAAAAACAACCAGTTCATCAGAGATATCAGGTTGATGCAATAATCGGGTGCCATTTTCTGCACTGAGATGCACCGTAAGTATCAAACTAAAAACAAAAACTAAAAAGACTTTAGGAAAATAATACGACTTCATATTTTTAGAATTTATTGTGGCTATTAGGAAAAAGCATGGTAAATGTAAGAATATCAAATGATAATTTATAATCCAGAAATTGCAATTCTAAAATTATTCCCTTATCCCAAAAGCAATTCGAATAACAGTGAGATGTGTTAGAATAAGACCAGTGATTTTATATTAGTATATTAGGTGACTGATTATAATACGAGAAGTAAAAGCAAAAGATCTGATGAAAATATTCAACCTCTTAATCGCAATTCTAATACTTTGTAGTCTTAGCTCCGGATTATACGCCCAGGAACAAAATCAAAACCTCTATCGCATATACCCCAAAGATTTTAACCTGATCAAAAATATCGAGGAAAGAGGAGTTAATGTTTTTAATTCCTGCATTGATAATTATATAGATGTGATTGCCACAAATGAGCAAATAAAGCTTATTGAAAATGAAATTGGAAATGTTAGGTTCCTGGCAAAGAACTTTAATGATCTTATCGACGCACGATTAAAAAGCGGATCTTACGAGGACTATCATAATCACCAGCAAACTATTGATCTGCTGACACAAATTGCAGATGACTTTCCACAAATAACCCTCATGGATACTATAGGCTACTCCAGGCTGGGAAGAGCAATATGCAGTATAAAAATATCTGATAATCCTGATGTTGACGAAGATGAAACACCAATATTAATGGTAGGTAACCACCATGGTAATGAGATCCTTAGTGTTGAAGCAACATTGTATCAAATTGATTATCTCGTAAATAACTATGGGTCTGATATTGAAGTCACAAACTGGGTTGACAATATGGAAATATGGTACGTCCCCATGCTAAATCCTGATGGAAGAGAGGATATCCGAAGGACTAATGATAATGGTGTTGACCTGAATAGGAACTACTCCTTTGAACATACCGCCGAAGGAAATCACGGACCTTATGGATTTTCAGAACCTGAGACTCAGGCTATCAGAGATCTGGCAGATAGGTATCCTCCTGTTTTAAGCCTCACCTATCATACCTCAGGTCGCCTGGTACTATTGCCATGGACCCATACTGATGAAGCAGCTCCCGACTCCCTGATACTTTCTGATCTTGGAAATAAAATTGCCGAATCAATAATTTTTCCTGATGGTAGCGGAACTGATCACTATGAATTAAGACAGGGTGGCGACTGGTACTTCACAGCCGGTGAATACTGTGATTATATGTATGCGACACATAATACCTTCGCATATACAGTGGAAATGTGGACCAGTCAGGCTCCCCCCGCAGATGTCATACCTCAGGTGGTTGAAAGAAACCTGGAAGGTATGAAAACTCTTCTGCGACAAGCACAAAAGTCGGGCGTTACAGGAAGAATTACAGGTAAAATATCCGGCCTTGCTCTTGTTGCAAATATTAATTTCCCCGACATTGATAATCAGGGGAAAATAAGCCCACTCCTCTCCGACTCTGCGTATGGACGTTTCTACAAGTATTTGCTACCCGGAGACCATAAAATTGAAATTTCAGCTCCAGGTTACAGAACAATAAGCAGGGATATTACTATATCCGACAACGAGATGTTCAATATGGACCTGGAAATGGACCCGGCTCCTGAATTACAATTAAGAGAATTCGTCCTGAGCGACGAAACAGAAAATAGAATTTTGGGAAATGGCAACGGCTTGATTAACATCGGCGAAACTCCTGGTATCGTTATAACACTATACAACGATCAACAGATTTCTGCCGAAGGTAGCTTCGTGAAAATATCTTCCTCAAACCCTTATGTAGATTTAATTACAGATAGTCTTTACTTCGGACCAATAGCCCATTTCTCAGAAGTTCAATCCCCTGACACTCTACTTTTTAAACTCAAAGCCAATTGTCCCGATGGTGAAATATTAACCTTCAACCTTGATATTAGCGACAAAATAAGCTTTGCCTGGAAGGACGAATTTGCCCTTGAAGCATATACACCAAAAATCGAAATCGAAGAAACTATTATCAGAGATGATGAGGAGAATAATAATGGAATAATTGATAATGGTGAAAGTATTATGCTAGGATTGCGGCTCATCAATAATGGCAGACAGAATATTTCGAAGGTCATGTGCATATCATCAGTAACTGATCCATTCTTTACTACTCAAAATGAAGCACTTGAGATTTCTGCACTTGATATAGATGAAAGTGAATTCATTGAGTTTCAAGTAAGCCTTAGTGAACAGACACCAGATCTTTACTCAGCCTATCTGTCGCTTAATATCAACAGTTCAGAGGGATATGAGGAGAACTATCAAATTCCCGTGAATAATATTTTTGGATTTATCGATGATTTTGAGAATGGCACCAATGGCTGGATACATGCCTCTTACGGTAACACTTCAAATAATCATGACGACTGGCAGCTCGGGCAACCTCAAGGCAAGGCAGGCGATCCTTCAAATGCCTTCTCAGCTTCGAATTGCTGGGGAACTGACCTGGGATATGATCTTTATCTTGGTGAATCCTGGAATGGTGAATATCAGAATGATGTGCACAATTACCTTTTGAGCCCTCTAATAGATTGTTCTAACATGACTGAAGTTGGATTGAGGTACATGAGGTGGCTTAACACACGTGCAAGCGATATAGCCCGGATCCTCGTTAATGATGAACAGGTATGGAAAAGCTCCAGTCGGGGTCACTCCGACCTTGAGTGGGTGGAACAGGTGATTGATATTTCTGATCTTGCTGATGGCAATCCTGAAGTTAGAATTAAATTTGAGCTCCAAACAAGCAGTTCTAATGCGCTGGGCGGCTGGAATATAGACGATTTCATCCTGGCTAATAAGCTTGCATCAGGTTTGGTTTCATATAAACCAAAACCTAATATTCCAAACTCCGATTTATTGCAATGCTACCCAAACCCATTTAGTCTGCATACAAATATTAACTACGAATTGGAATCATCAGGATTTGTTGAATTAGTAATTCTTAATACTCTGGGACAGAAAGTGAAAACCCTGGTAGCAGAATCTCAATTGAAAGGAGCTCATTATGTCCAATGGGATGGTAAAAGCCAAAACGGAACCACTCTTGAACAAGGAATTTATTTCGTCAAATTGCAAAGCACAAACAAAAATGTATCTCAGAGTATTATCCTCTTAAATTAATCATCTTGAAAATAGCATTTTATAATGTTGAAAATCTTTTCGACACTTTGGATCAGCCATTTGTTTACGATAATGATTTTCTCCCGGATTCAAAACTCAAATGGGGCGAAAAGAGATATATACTTAAGCTTCAGCGCTTAGCCAGAGTCATTAAGGCTATTGAAGATCCAATGCCAATAGCTATTGGACTGGCTGAAGTTGAAAACCGTAAAGTACTTTTAGATTTGGTCAGTGCCTTAGGCCTTTCTGAAACCGAGGTTGGAATCATTCACGAAGAATCACCTGATGAAAGAGGTATTGATGTTGGTTTCTTATACAGAAAAGATGTAATAAGTAGAACAGAGCATAGTAGCCACAGTGTATACTTTAAGGATGATATTAGCGACAAAACCAGGGATATTTTACATGTCAAAGCCTATCTAATAAATGACAATTATACCCACTTTTTTATAAATCACTGGCCGTCCAGAAGGGAGGGTGCTAAACAGACTATTCCAAAAAGAATTGAAGCAGCCGAAACTTTAAAACACCACATAGAAGTTATTATGGCAGAAGAAAATGAGCCCAAAATTATTGTTATGGGCGACTTCAACTGTGATCCGGAAAGTGCTCC
>CAYUNU010000164.1:5318-7687 GCA_964446195.1 uncultured Porphyromonadaceae bacterium
GGAACTTTTTCTTTTGCACAGCAAAAGAAAAATTCCGATAAGTTAAAAGGTAGCGGCCAGGTTTTTTATTATGAAGATTTTGACTGGGCCAATCCTGATGATCCAAAAGGATTTACTTTACCCGATGGTTACTACCTGGAAGATCCGGACGATACTGGATATAACTGGCATTGGAAAGCCAACGATAGCATAATAGCTGAATTTACATCAGAGCCACCATTTCAATCCACTTCAAAGGAAAACGGTCATCTTGCACTTGAATTAAACCTGTATAATAATTTCAAAGACCCTCGCACTGTAGTTAACAATAGTATAGTGTTCCCTACTTTCGATTTTAGCGATAAAAGCTCTGTTGTTCTGCGTTTCGAGCAACATTTTATGAACGGTGGTGATGGAGCTAATGAGGTACATGTATCCAGCGATGCAGGTGTTCATTGGGCTGTTTTCGACTGCGGATTTGGGACGCTTCATAAAGATCGTCCAAATGATGCTGCCCCAGGGCAACCAGTTGTATATGAAGCTAATATCTCAGAAGTTGCGGCAGGTGCACCTGAGGTAATTATCAAAATCCATTGGGGTGAGACAACTCTCTATTTCTGGGTTATTGATGATTTTTCACTATCAGAAGCATATGATAATGATCTGCAACTTAAACACTTCAAGTTGGAATGGGACGATGGTGTTGAGGAAACTGAGGAAAGTTTCATGCACGATATTCCAATTTCTCAGGTTGGAGGATCTTTTACAAATTTCCAATCAAGTGTTATGAACTTTGGTGAAATGGATCAGGATAATGTAACTTACACAGTGGATATCACAAAGAATAATCAATCAGTTTTTCAAGGGACTGCCGAGAATAGCTGGCTCTCACCACTGGTTCTTGACACCATGAATGTTGAAGGCTCCTATACCCCCACTGAGTTTGGGCATTATGCCATTAATTATGAGTTCACTCAAGATCAGGAGGAGCAAACACCTGCCGATAACAGCAAAAAAATATTCTTTAATGTTACCGACAGTGTGTATTCCCGCTCTGATGAATCTGCAGAATTATCCTGGGCATATGGCTTTGAGCACTATGGAGGAGATGTAGGTGAATTAGGATGGAATATTGGACACTTTGTAGGTGTTAAATACCCAATATATGGAGATTGTGAAGTCAACTCTATTTCCTGTTTCATTACTGGTGG
The DNA here is from genome assembly GCA_964446195.1 of uncultured Porphyromonadaceae bacterium. GTDB lineage: Bacteria > Bacteroidota > Bacteroidia > Bacteroidales > UBA12481 > JAUVKA01. Next base: position 6,509 of record CAYUNU010000164.1, read on the forward strand.
TTTAGCAGATGGTAAAATCGAATTTTGGTATACTCTATGGTGGGTGCCTGCTGAAGGCGAAGCACCTATTGAGTGGATGTCAACAGAAGTTATTGATCTCGACTCATCACAGTTTAATACCTGGGTTACTATGCCATTCGACAAGGACGGTGAAACAGAATTTTTATTAGCAGGGGACCATGTTATCGCCGGTATTTCCTACAATAACTATAATGATGACCCCTTGGTTCGAAGATCCAAAAACCTTGAAATCGGACATGATGCCAGTATCAAGGTTAATGACCTGATAACAACCGGACACCACAACGACAGCTGGGTAGAGTCTGACTTCGTTAGAAAAAGGAACATTATGGTCAGACTGAACCTTAATGATCAAAGCAATATTATTGATGGTGTGGATCTGAAAAGTGAGTTGAATTCACTTGTACAGAATTACCCAAACCCATTTAAAGACTATACTCAAATCCAGTACGACCTGGTTGATAACAGCATGGTTAGTATCGAAGTGAAAGACCTTGCCGGTCGACAAGTTATGCTCATCGATGAGGGGAATAAGTCTGCAGGACATCATAGTTGCAGTATCAATGCTAGCCAGCTCGAAGCAGGAGTGTACTTCTACACTCTTAAAGCTGGTAACTTTGTTCAAACAAAGAGAATGATTGTGTCGGAATAACTTTATGCTATTATTGCAAAAAGGGGAGTGTTTAGAAAATGAGCACTCCCCTTTTTTTATGTATTTTCGCACTTTCCTTTTAAGAAGATTATTTAGCACCTACAAAAATGCGATCGATACAAATCACCCGCCCTGGAGAAATCAACATAAAAGAAATTAGTATTCCTGATATTGGAAAGGAAGATGTTCTGATAGAAATAAAATTTGTGGGATTCTGTGGTTCAGATTTAAGCTCATATCTGGGAAGAAACCCAATGGTAAAATATCCCGTTATTCCAGGCCATGAGGTGGCTGGAACTATCGCAAAAAAAGGCCATTCAGTCCCTGATTATCTATCAATCGGACAAGCCGTAACAGTAATTCCATACACTAGTTGTGGAAACTGTCCATCCTGCAGACGAGGCAGACCCAATGCATGTCAATTCAACCAAACCCTTGGTGTACAGCGCAATGGTGCCATGAGCAAATATATTGCTATCCCATGGCAAAAGGTCTTGGCAGCACCA
>CAYUNU010000165.1:0-7626 GCA_964446195.1 uncultured Porphyromonadaceae bacterium
GGTTGTAAAAAATGACTTAGTATTTCTAGGTACCAGTTATGGTGTTTTCGCTTGTTTTGATGCCAAGACAGGCGAGATGTTATGGGAACATGAGGGCAACTCGGGATATTATGGTTCTCCCATGGCGGTTGATGGTAAGATTTATGTGATGGATATGAGTGGTACATGTTATATTTTTGAGCTCAGCAGGGAGTTGAAGGTTTTGGGTGAGCCGAGTCTTGGAGAGAAATCGATTGTAACACCTGCTTTTGCAGAGGGTAAGATATACCTCCGGGGGTCAAAATATTTATATTGCATAGGAGGCTAGAAGGAGGGAGATGAGTATAGATTTCAAGGAGGATATAAGAGATATTTTAGCACAAACGGGGAGTAGCAAATCTGATGTTATCCCGATACTTCAGGCTATACAGAACAGGTATAATTTTCTGCCTGAGGAAGCTTTGCGTGAGGTTTGTTTAAGGGCTGATATCACCCCAGAGAGTATCACTGGTGTAGCCTCTTTCTATTCACAGTTCCGCATGCAGGCTGCAGGAGAGCACATAATAAAAATCTGTGTTGGAACAGCTTGTCATGTTAAAGGAGCAGGCCTGGTGCATGATGCTTTTAGGCGAGAGTTGAAGTTGGAGGGAAGTGAGGATACTGATAGAGAGAGGAAATATACTCTTGAAAAGGTAAGTTGTTTAGGTTGTTGCACGCTTGCTCCTGTTGTTCAGATAGATAATGTTACCTATGGTCATGTTTCCACAGATCAGACGGCCAGTATTATTAAAGACTTTGAAAAGCACGGGGTTGCAGAGAAAAAGAGGTTATTCAAGACAGGTGATGGTAGGGAGATTGAGGGAGAGATTCGAATAGGCTTGGGGTCATGTTGTGTCGCAAGTGGGAGTGATGAGATTAGGGAGGAAGTAGAAAAGATTGTAAGGCAGAATCATCTAAATGTTAAGTTAAAGCATGTTGGTTGTGTTGGTATGTGTCATCAGGTTCCTCTTGTGGAGATTGTTCCAACAAATCAGGAGAGCATTTTATATGCCAAGGTCACTCCGGATAATGCCAGGGAGATTGTTGAGAAGCATTTCAAGCCTAAGGGTTTTCTACCCCGGTTGGCTCGGGGTGTAACGAGGTTCACTGAGAGCATACTTGATGACAGGAATTGGGATGGTGTTGAACGATACTCTTTGGATATACGAGAGAAGCCGGTGTCTTCTTTTTTGGGTAAACAGATTCCGATAGCCACTGAGCACAGGGGCGGTATTAATCCTATAGATATTGATGAGTATATATCACGAGGAGGATTTTCGGCACTTAAGAAGGTGCTAAAGGGAATGTCTCCTGATGAAGTGATTGCTTTGGTGAAGGATAGTGGCATACGAGGGCGTGGTGGGGCAGGTTTCCCAACTGGCATAAAATGGGAGCTTGTCGCCAAGCAACAATCCAAGCCAAAGTATTTGATTTGCAATGGAGACGAGGGTGATCCCGGGGCCTTTATGGACAGGATGATTCTTGAGTCTTATCCATACAGGGTTATTGAAGGGATATTGATTGGGGCTTACTCGATAGGCTCTGATCGCGGGTATGTATATCTGAGAGCTGAATATCCGCTGGCTGTTTCCCGTATTTCTCAGGCATTAGAGGTATGTAGGGAAAAGGGTTTTATTGGAGAAAATATTTTCGGTAGTTCTTTTTCCCTGATTCCGATTCTCTCCATCCTGCTGGCGTTTGTCATCGGTATGCTGAAATCGGCATTGATTGCATCGATTTAAGGGAAGCGTGGTTTCCCTGGTATAAGGCCGCCGTTCCCTGCCGAAGAGGGTTTGTGGGGGGCACCGACGCTGGTCAATAATACTGAAACATTTTCACAGATTCCTTTTATTATCAGGAATGGGGCTGAGCGGTTTAAGTCTATTGGTACGGACAAGAGCAGTGGTACAAAAGTATTTGCTTTGGCGGGTAAGGTAGCACGGGGGGGGTTGATTGAAGTTCCGATGGGCATCACTATAAGGGAGATTGTTGAAGAGATTGGGGGTGGGGTTGCTGATGGTCATGTATTTAAGGCTGTTCAGATTGGGGGTCCATCAGGGGGGTGTATACCTGCATCACTGGCTGATACGCCCATTGATTTTGAGTCGCTTGGAGGAGTAGGGGCCATGATGGGCTCAGGGGGTTTGGTTGTTTTGGATGAAAGGGACTGTATGGTTGATATCGCCAGGTATTTCCTGTCGTTCACCCAGAATGAGTCGTGCGGTAAATGTACATTTTGTAGAGTTGGGACAAAGCGGATGCTGGATATTCTCAATCGTTTATGTGAGGGCAAGGCCAAGAAGGCTGATTTGGAGGAATTGGAGAAGTTGTGTGTATGGGTTAAAAAAGGAAGTTTATGTGGTTTAGGGAAGAGTGCTCCCAATCCTGTTTTGACCACACTGAAATATTTCAGGGAGGAGTATGAGGCACATTTGGAGGGTAATTGTCCGACTGGTAAGTGCTCGGCACTAATAAGATATAGTATTGATGATCAATGTATTGGATGTACGCTTTGTGCTCAGAAATGCCCAGTGGATGCAATTCCTTTTGCTCCTCATGAGCAGCATGTGATTAATACTGAGTTATGTATAAAATGCGACAGTTGTCGACAGGCTTGTCCGGTTGATGCGATAAGGGTAGGATGATGGAAAAGGTTAAAATCAGGATAAATAGTAAGGAATATTCTGTTCCAAGAGGGTTTACGGTTCATCAGGCAGCTGTTCAGGCAGGTATTAACATACCTGTGATGTGTGATAATGATGATGTTGAGCATTTTAGCTCCTGCATGGTTTGTCTTGTCAAGGATTCTCACAACGGAAAGCTTTTCCCTTCGTGTTCGATGATTGTTCAGGATGGGATGGATGTTATTACTGAAGATGAAGAGGTTCTTGAGGCGAGGAAGATTTCGCTGGAGTTGTTATTGAGTGAGCATGTTGGGGATTGCGAGGCACCATGTGTTAGCAGTTGTCCTGCGCATATGGATATCCCTTTAATGAACCGTTTTCTTGCCGAAGGGAAGTTTGCGGAGGCTCTTGAGCTTGTTAAGAATGATATTGCTCTTCCTGCTGTTCTTGGGCGTATTTGTCCGGCACCTTGTGAGTCGGCTTGTCGTAGGAAGGGTATAGACGGAGCTGTTTCTATCTGTCTGTTAAAAAGATTTTCGGGAGACACGGATCTTGCTCAAGCCTCGTCATTCAGTCCGGTGATCGGACAGAGGACTGGTAAAAAGATAGCAGTAATAGGATCGGGGCCGGCCGGTTTATCGGCGTCTTATTACATGCGAAAAAGGGGGCATGAGGTGAGTATTTATGAAAAAGGGAATATTGCAGGAGGTGATTTAAGGGTTCCTGAGCTGGCTGAAGTATTGCCGGCAGGAGTAATAGATCAGGAGGTAGAAGTTATTTTAGCCACTGGGGTTAATATCCATTATGGGACCAGGGTTGATGAAAAGATGTTTGCGACTTTGTTGGCTGATAATGATGCTATTGTGATAGCTATTGGACATGGAACCGAGCCTCTGGATTGGGGTGTTAAGCGGGTTTTTAAAGGTTTTGAGGTGAGCAAGCCTGGTTATCAGACAACTAATCCAAAAGTTTTTGCTGTTGGCGGGGCCATAAGAGAATCGAAGCTGGCTGTCAGGGCGGTTGGACAGGGTAAGGAAGTTGCATTTTCCATTGAGCAGTTTTTAGCTGGTGAGGAGGTTGTTGGTGAGCCTGGCCTATTTAACTCCAGGTTTGGTAAATTGACAGAGAGGGAGCATATTGAGTTCCTAAAGGAAGCGACCGGTCATAAGAGGATTGATCCTGTCGGTGGCATAGCGAAAGGGTTTTCTGTTGAGGAAGTTATTAAAGAAGCCGGGCGTTGCATGCACTGTGATTGCAGGAAGAAAGATAGCTGCATTTTAAGGGATTTATCTGAGTTTTATAAAGCTAATCAGCGTAGTTTTAGTGCTGACAGTCGGGTTGAGACTGAAAAACATTTTCAGCATGAGGCTGTTATATATGAACCGGCTAAATGCATCAAATGTGGGATTTGTGTTAGGATGACAAGAAAATATGGTGAAGAATTTGGCTTGAGTTTTATTGGCAGGGGGTTTGATGTACGTATTGGTGTACCTTTTAATGAAAGTTTGGCAGCTGGGTTACGTAAGACTGCCTTGTTAGTTGCTGAAGCGTGCCCCACTGGGGCTTTATCAAAAAAATAGGAGAGCATATGAAGGTGAGCAGGGGAATTTTTTTCACACTTATATTAATACTGAGCACAGTTAGTATTGCCGGACAGGAATGTTGGCCTATATTTCGGGGTGATCCTTCTTTGCAGGGAAGGGCTGAGGGAAAGCTACCTGCAGAGCCGGTTTTGTTATGGAGTTTTCAGGCCAGTGACGGGTTCAAATCATCACCTGTGGTATGCAGGGGTGTTATTGTTGCAGGATCATTGGACGGTAAGGTACTGGGTCTGGATCTTGAGGGAAAAGAATTGTGGACGTTTGAGTGTGAGGGCAGTATTGAGGCGCCGGCATTAATTCTTAATAGCAAGGTTTATTTTGGTGATCTAGATGGTATGGTTTATGCGCTTGATCTTGCAAGCGGAAAGGAATTGTGGCGATATGAGACTGATAATCAGGTTAGCGGGTCGGTAAATTATTGGGAAGGGGATGGTAAGACATATTTATTGGTAGGCAGTTATGATTATTATCTGCATTGTATAGATGCTGAGACTGGTGTTGGAGTATGGAAGTATGAAACGGATAATTTCATCAATGGAGCAGCTTCTTGTTCGGACGACAGGGTTGTTTTTGGTGGGTGTGATGGTTTTTTGCATGTCGTTAATATTGAGACGGGCATAGCTGACAGCAAGGTTGATGTTGCCACTTATGTTGCGGGTTCGGTAGCTATTGAGGTAGGGAAGGCTTATGTTGGTGATTATGACGGTGGGTTTTCGTGTGTAGATTTGGATAAGGGAGAGGTGAGCTGGAAATTCAGTAATGAAAAAGTGCAGCTTCCCTTTATTGCTTCTCCTGCTATTTCCGGAGAGAGTGTTATAACTGCCGGAAGGGATAAATATGTGTATTGTTTTAATAAGAAAGACGGGAAATTGCTTTGGAAATTCAACTCTGGATCCAGGCTTGATGCATCTCCATTGATAGCAGGCGGAAATGTTTTGGTTTGTAATATGCGTGGAGATATACAGGTTTTATCCTTGTCGGGCGGAGAGCTTTTATGGTCATATGAGATAGGCAGTCCGATCAGTTCCACGCCTGCTCTTGTTGATGGCAGGATAATTATTACATGTGAGGATGGGAATATTCATTGTTTTGGGAAATAGGATCAATTTAATTTAAGGTTTGAAATGAAAATTTTACATATTATTCCGGGTTCTGGTGGTACGTTTTATTGCGGTAATTGTTTGAGGGACAGTAAGTATGTAGAAGCGCTCCGCAATATGGGGCATGGGGTTGTTAAGTTGCCTATGTACTTGCCGCTTTTTGGGCACGAAGAAACCGGGGAAGTGCCTGTTTTTTATGGTGCTATTGAGACCTATCTGCAACAATTATTTCCAATTCTAAAAAAGGCACCTAAGTGGTTTACTCGCTTATTAAACTCTCGTCCGCTATTGAAGATGGCGGCAGGGATGGCTGGATCGACTGATGCCAAAGGTTTGGATGAGATGACAGTAAGCATGCTTCTTGGTGAAGAGGGAAAGCAGAAAGAAGAATTAGAGAGGATGGTTAGCTGGATTGCTGATCATTGCGAGCCTGATGTGATCCATATATCTAATGCTTTGCTATTAGGATTTGCTCCACGGCTTAAGGAAAAAGTAGGATGTGCAATTGTATGTTCCTTGCAGGATGAAGATGGTTGGGTTGATGTAATGGATCAGGAGCATCAGGATAAGGTATGGGAATTAATGCATGATAAAGCTGCATATGTTGATGCTTTTATCGGGGTGAGTGAATATTATTCTGATTTGATGCAGAAGAGGATGGATATCCCGGTTGAAAAGATACATAGTATTTATCTTGGGGTTGATCCTTTGGAGTATGTTGTCAAACCTATCTCGGATAAGCCAAGGAATATTGGTTTTATCTCCAGGCTTTGCTATGATAATGGGCTTGATATTCTGATAGATGCCTTTATCAAGTTAAAGAAGATGCCAGGTAATGAAGATGTAGGGTTGATTTTAACGGGTGGGCTTACCGGGGCTGACAAGAAATTCATTAAGAAGCAGAAAAAAAAGATAAAAGCGAGTGGGTTTGATGATCATGTTGAGTTTCATGATGATTTTGAAGAAGACGGTCGCTTGGAGTTTTTTGAGAATGTTTCGATCATATCTGTTCCTGTTAGGAAAGAATTAGCCTTTGGACTTTATTTGCTTGAGGCCATGGCCTCAGGTGTTCCTGTTTTGCAGCCTGATGAGGGGGCTTTCCCTGAGATTATCAGATTATCGGAAGGTGGTGAAACGTACAGTCCCAACACACCGGCGGTGCTTGCTGAAAAATTACATGATCTGTTATCACAAGCAGAGAAGCTGGAATATTTTGCCACCCATGGCAGGAGGGGTGTTGAGGAGCAATTTAATATTGTCGGCAAGTCGGAGGAGGTTGTAAAGCTTTACGAAGAGTTGGTGTCCAAGAGCTGAGCGTATATTTAGAGTTATTACTGCTGGGTAATATGAAATAATTAGCGTTTCTGTATGGTCATAAAGTCTATCTTTGTTAGTGACTATGAATAGGTTAAAAAAAGGCTTAGTGTTATGTTTCTTCAAATAGATAAAATCAATAAGAGTTATCAGGTGGGTGGTACGGGGAGAACGAGAGTTGTTCTTGATGACTTATCTCTTCGTGTAGCTGATGGTGAGGCTATCGCGATAGTTGGCCCTTCCGGATCAGGAAAATCTACATTTCTAAATCAGCTTGGTACTATGGACAGGCCTGATAATGGGAATATTTTTTTCCGAGGCAGGGATATTGGTTTACTGGACAGAAAGGAACTTGAGGAGTTTCGCAATCAGGAAATAGGTTTTATTTTCCAGCAGCATCATCTTTTACCACAATGCACGCTACTTGAGAATGTTTTATTACCGAGTTTGCCCAGGACTAATGCCAGGCAGCGGGCTCAGGTGTTGGAGAGGGCTAAAGTTCTATTGGAACGGGTAGGATTGTGGGATTTGAGGGATCAGAAGCCAGGTGAACTGTCGGGGGGTGAATGTCAGCGAACTGCAGTTATTAGATCCTTAATAAACAATCCGTCGTTATTGTTGGCGGATGAGCCTACGGGGGCATTGGATGCTGACAATGCTCATACACTTGCAGATCTTTTATTAGACTTTAATCGTACAGAGAGGTTGGTTTTGATTGTTGTAACGCACTCCATGGAATTAGCGGGGAAGATGGACAAGGCTTATTTGTTAAAGAATGGTCGTTTGGAACCAAGTGTCTAAAGGGATGAGTGAATTTAAGCTAATAATAAAGACTTTTCTTTTCTACTGGAAGAAGAATGTTGTGTTGGCTCTGGGAGTAGCTATCAGCACTGCTGTTATAACAGGCTCATTAGTGGTAGGTGATTCTGTCAGGTCCAGTTTAGAAAATCAGGTTGACTTAAGATTGGG
>CAYUNU010000166.1:0-1828 GCA_964446195.1 uncultured Porphyromonadaceae bacterium
ATATGTTCGATAACCATCCACCCTTTCAGATAGATGGTAATTTTGGAGCTACCGCAGGAATTGCCGAAATGCTCTTGCAAAGTCATGGTGGTGATATTCACCTACTACCAACTCTACCAAAGCAATGGTCCTATGGAGAAGTGAAAGGACTCATGGCTCGTGGAGGCTTTGAGGTGGACATGAAATGGGAAAAAGGCAAGTTGGTTTCCGCAAAAATTCTTTCTAAGCGAGGTAATGACCTGAAAGTCAGGTACGGTGACAAAGTAAATGAATTTACAACTAAACCCGGCCAAGTAATAGAATACAAAAACCAGTAAAAAAAAACTTAAGCCTTAAGCCTTAAGCCTTAAGCCTTAAGCATTACGCCTTATTTACGCCTTAAGCCTTAAGCCTTGTAATTGTACTACATATTACTATCTTTGGTTCACTATGTCAACATCTAAAACTGTAGGTCTGGCTGATCAGGCCACCACACAACTGAGAGATTTTATAGTCAAAAAGAAGTTTCAACCGGGTGATCTGCTACCGGGGGAAATAGAACTGTCGGAGCAGCTTGGTGTGTCCCGAACGATTCTGCGGGAGGCTCTTAGTCGCTTCAGGATGATGGGAATTATTGATAGTAGAAGGCGGCGAGGCATGGTGTTGCAATCTCCAGATTTTCTGAATGGTATGGAGTTGGCCATGAATGGCTCGTGGTTGAAAACTCAAACTCTCAAAGATATGTTTGAGTTCCGACTGATGCTTGAGTTGGGCTTGGCCGATTTTTTATACATGGGTGATATGGACCACCTTATAAAAAAACTGGAACGCATTGTTGCGAAGGAGAAAAATGTACACAGCGATACGGAAAGGATGAAGCTTGATGCTGATTTCCATTCAGCCTTATACAACGCAGCCGGGAATCGGTCGCTTGTGCGTATTCAGAAAATTCTTTACCCATTATTTGTGAAGTATGCTTCCAAGAAACAACCCTTTGTGACGAGCTCCAAGGTCAGTCATGGTGATCTCTTAAACGAGCTAAAAACGGGTGATCCAGAGAGTTTTAGGAGGGCAATGCGCCAGCATCTGGAGCCGCATTTTAAAATCCGGGCTAGTTTTTCCGAGCAATAAATACGAAGAACAAACTTAGGATGTATAAAACAGCTTTTGAGTACGGAAAATATTGATGGATAAACAGTTTATATTATGAGAGTATTAGCAATTGTTGCCCTTGTTTTTATGAGTCTTTCGATGCAGGCTCAGGAAAAAGAAATGAAAATTGGGCCTGATTTTCAGGTTTTTATTGAAAACGGACAGGCGCTTGGTGTTCATTCTTCTGATCTCTCCATACCTGATACTGAGAGAAACGTTATTGTTTCATCAGGAGCAAATGGTGATGTCTTTGCCAATTATATTATAGGTGAAGGTGCGTTTCGGATTAAAGTTAAAATCAGGATAAAAAATCCCGGAGGGACGGCTGCGGCCTTCCAGCTTGGAGAAAATTATTTTGGTTTTGATGGTCGTCAAAACGATATCTATTTGAATGGACCGATCTTTGGCGAAGAAGTAATCTCCCTTAAACCGAATAAGAGTTTTATTAGTCAGGATGTATGGTTTGATTTTGAAATATTTCGCCTGGATACCGAACTTGTATTTCTGATTGATAGTGTTGAAGTTCACAAAGTTGAGTATGAAGGGGGATTCAAGGGAAAAATGGGCTTCCATCCCATTAGAGCTTTTATGGAGATCTCAGATTTTTCAGCGGATGGTTCTTTAGTACCTGTGTCGCTGCAAAAACCAGGTTTCACTATTCCTATAATTGATATATCAGGAGAGCTTGATAGACAGG
>CAYUNU010000166.1:1928-7605 GCA_964446195.1 uncultured Porphyromonadaceae bacterium
AAACCAGGTTTCACTATTCCTATAATTGATATATCAGGAGAGCTTGATAGACAGGTGATTATCGATAAAGAAAAAGATCGGTACCTGGGACATCCGACAACAGTGCTGTTGAACGATGGCAAGTCGATGTACATAGTTTACCCGAAGGGACATGGTGGGGGTAGTATCGTGATGAAGAAGAGTAAGGATAGGGGCTACACCTGGAGTGAGAGACTGGAGGTCCCGGCGTCGTGGGCTAGTAGTAAGGAAGTTCCCACTCTGTATCCAACGGTTGATAGGAAAGGTAAGGAAAGGATAATTATGTTCTCCGGATTAAATCCAATCCGACTGGCGTATTCGGAGGATAATGGCAAAAAGTGGTCGGAGTTGGAGCCAATATTTAATTTTGGCGGTATTGTTGCCATGGGGGATATGGTTCAGTTGAAAAATGGTGATTACATGGCCTTTTTTCATGATGACTCAAGGTTCATCAACGGGGATATGAAGAGAGGGCGCTTCACCGTTTATTCAAGTACAAGTAAGGATGGAGGTCTTAACTGGGGTAATCCTCAGATAGTTGTCAGTGAAAAGCATATGGCACTATGTGAGCCCGGAGTAGTGCGTTCTCCTGATGGGGATCAGCTTGCTATGTTATTACGTGAGAACTCACGGAGGTTCAACTCCTTTGTTATTTTCTCCAATGATGAAGGACAGAGCTGGACTGAGCCAAAAGAGCTACCAGCCAGTTTAACAGGCGATAGGCATCAATGTCATTATGCTAATGATGGTAGATTGGTCATCACATTTCGTGATCACACGCATGAGTCGCCTATGCAGGGGGATTTTGTAGCCTGGGTGGGTAGATACAGTGATCTTTTGGATGGGAGTGAAGGTCAGTATCGTGTGCGTCTGCTTGACAACAAGGGCGGCTGGGATTGCGGCTATCCGGCCTTTGAAATTTTTCCTGATGGTTCTTTCTTCGCCGCTACGTATGGAAAATGGGAGAAGAATCATGCCAACTACTTGATTGGCACAAGATTTACTATGGGGGAGCTGGATCATAAAGCTACTCAGATACCTGAGCTGATAGATGTGTTTAAGCAAGGGGAGGATGCTTATAATACATTTAGAATTCCAGCCCTGTGGCAAACACAAAGTGGTGTACTGTTAGCTTTTGCCGAGGGCAGGGAGAGTAAAAGCGACCATGCAGCCAATGATATAGTACTTAAGAGGAGCATGGATAAGGGTAATTCGTGGGGCCCCTTGATGGTTGTTGCTGAGCAAGGAGATGATTGTTTGAATAACCCGATGATTGTTCAGGATAGAAATAGCGGTAAGCTTATCCTGATGTACCAGAAGTATCCTCTTGGCTATCATGAAAGTAGGGTGGGCGTTGGCTATGATTCTGATACTATATGCAGAAGCTATATTCAATATAGTGAAGATGATGGTGTAAGCTGGACTGCAGCTACAGAGATAACGAGAATGGTTAAGAGACCCACCTGGGTTACCAGCATAGCAGGTGGACCCGGCAGGGGAATACAGCTTAGTAAGGGAGCTTATAAGGATAGAATTATTATGCCATTCAACCAGGGGCCTCCACCTCACTGGATGGTTTATGCTGTATATTCTGATGATGGTGGCTCGACCTGGGAATATGGAGAAGTTGCATTTGAAAAGGATCCGGGAAGGGGAAATGAGGTTCAAATGGTGGAATTGTCGGATGGGTCAGTCATGCTCAATAGTCGGAGTGCAGGCGGGAAGAAGCTGAGGAAAACTGCTATCAGTGTTGATGGCGGTGTAAATTGGACGGGCTTAAAGGATGACTTGAACCTGGTGGATCCTAATTGTATGGGGTCGATAATCGGGATGTCGGCTAATTGGCTTGACAATCCGGTTCTTGTTTTCAGTAATCCCTTTTATAGCACAGAGCGTAAGTTTGGGACTCTTCGGGTATCTCTCGACGATGGTAAAAGCTGGGTCGTAGACAAGTGCATCTATAATGGTTCATTTGCATATTCATGCCTCACTGAAATTGGTGACTCTCAGATTGGTGTGCTTTTTGAGAGGGATGATTATGGTGCAATATCATTTTTGAAAACCGATTTGGGTTGGTTGGTTAAAACAAGGTAGAGACAGATTATAATCTGTCTCTACATCATCATTCCACATTCGTTTACAACATCATTCCACATTCGTTTACATCATCATTCCACATTCGTTTACATCATCATTCCGCATCCGTTTACAACATTTTTTCACATTCATCGGCGCAAATCATTTGCATTCTAGGGATATGGAAGGGACCCTTCCAGAGGTTTCCCTTGGATGGTATTGATACTCTTCCGTCTCTGTGCAGGTAGCCATACCATTCACCATACTCAGGATCAGGAAATAATTTGTAGGTCCAGTCGTGGATCATCTGGTGGCATTTGGCATATTTTTCATTTCCTGATAGTCTGTATGCCATCAGGGTAGCGATAATGGCTTCGCATTGAGGCCACCAGAACTTCATGTCGTGCCAGTATTCCTGTGGAGGATAGTTTTTTAGATCTTTGAAGTACGTTATACCCCCATATTCTTTGTCCCATCCCCATTCCCACATCCAGTCGAGTATCTTTAAGCCCATATTCCTGATATCAGGATCATTATTTCTGTATTCAGATTCTTTGAGAAGGAACCAGGCTAGTTCAATGGAGTGGCCGGGGTTTAGCATTCTGCCATCAAAATGATCAATAAACTCACCGTTCATGCCAACCGTTTCCAGGACGGCTGAAAACTCATCTTTCATCCAGTGAAGCTTAATCCTTTCGATAAGTGTGTCAATTGTCACGGAATATCCATTATCTCCGAGGTTCTCCCTTAATTGTTGGGCAGTAACTAAAAGTATCATTGGTAAAGCCAGACCCTTCGTTTGTCGTTTGTCGGTGAATTTAGGGGCTAGCATACCGGGTGTATGCAGGATATGCATTATCATTTCCCATATCCGGTGTGCTTTTTCGCCCGCCCATTTTTCACCCGAAGCTTTTGAGTAAGCTGCATAGGCGATGCAAGCAAACGATTCGGAGAAGACATATCTTCTTTTCCTTATTGGGTTTCCTTCCCTATCCAGATGAAAAAACATCCTGCCGTCTGTATCGAAGGCATGTTTTTCCATAAATTCAACGCCATGATGGGCTAATTCAAGCCACTCCGGACGATGATCCCACTTGTTATATAAAGTGCCCAATAACCATGTAAAACGACCTTGTTGCCATACACCTTTATCAGTGTCCATTAGAGAGCCATCTCTGTTGAGCATAAAGGTAAATCCTCCATGTTCTCTGTCGACGCAGCTTTTTAGCCAAAAGGGAAGGGTATCGTTTAGTAGCCCATCCCTGTAAATTTTTTGAAGCTCTTGTATTCTATTCCTATCCATGTGATTTATTTAGGAGATCTTTTTTTTAAATCATAAACAGTTAATCCTGAGATATCTTTTTCGTGATCAGGTATAATTAGGCTTAATAACCAGCCACTTACTGCTGTGATAACGATGCCTATAGCAGCATAAAGATATACATGAGTGTCGGTAAACCGACTAACAAAGTATAGACTTACAGCTCCAATAATGGCGCCGGTAACAGCACCTCTTCCTTTGGCTCGTTTAGTGAACATACCAAGTAAGAACATACCGCCCAGGGCGCCTCCAAATAGGCCGAGCACCGCAAAAAACTGATCAAGCAAGGATTTGATGTCTGCTGATGCAAAGATCAGTGCAAGGACTGTTCCTGCTCCTCCGAAAGTAAGAGTTAAAATTCTGGCCATATTGAGGTAGGATTTCTCTGTTTTCAGGAGGTTCCAGGGACGGATGAAGTCTGTTACGGTTGTTGTGGATATGGAATTCATGCTGGTGCTAATGGTGGACTGTGCTGCGGCAAAAACACCAGCGATTATCAGTCCGGCTAAACCGGCGGGTATCTCCTGAACGATGAATAGTGGCATTATGGCATCGTTTTGGAAATTGGGATCTATCCCTTCGGGTCGGGATTTGTAAAACACATAAAGAGCAGTACCGACAGCAAAGAACAAGAGGCCGGCAGGAACCGACATGATGCCATTGGTAAGAATTGATTTTGCTGCTTTTTTCTGATCGGAGGTAGTCATATATCGTTGTATCACAGCTTGGTCAGAGCCGTAGGACACAAGGTTCTGACCAAAAGCACCAATAATTATTACCCAGAATGCGGCAGTGGTGTAGGAAAAGGTGTCCCAGTCCCAATTTACCATCTTGAATTTTTGATCTTCGGCTGCAACACTCAGGAACTCGCTCATGCCTCCATCCAGTTTAAGGATTACCAAAATAAAAATCAGAATAGCTCCTCCGAGAAGAACGAAAGTTTGTATTGTGTCGGTCCAGATGACTGCTTCCACTCCGCCGAGGGTAGAGTATACAATGCTTAGGATGCCCATTATCAGGATACATTGAGTTGAGGAAAATGGAGTTATGGCTGAGAGGGCCAGAGCCGAGAGGAACATCACTATAGCCATTCGGCCTATCTGGAAGAAAATAAAGAATCCACTCCCGAGGTATCTGGCTCCTCTGTTAAATCTTTTATCCAGATATTCATATGCTGAGGTTGCATCAATCTGGCGGAAGAAAGGTAGGATAAGATAAATAACCAGGATAGCCGTAAGGAAAATAATAGGATAGCCAAGCAAATATTCCCAGTTGGTCATGTAAGCCTTGGCCGGAACAGACATATAGGTAAGAGAGCTCAGCATGGTTGCAAAAATGCTGCATGCTGCTGCCCACCAGGGTATGCGTTGCCCGCCTCGGAAGAAATCATTTGTATTCTTATTGCGTTTGGCAAAATAAAAGCCAACCATAAGCATTGCCAGAAGATAGATTGTGAGAGTCGTGTAGTTTAGCCAGCCAAAGCTGGTTTCGGTAGGAGTAACACTCACAGCCCAGATATTGCTGGATCGTATACGAGGGCGAATTTCTCCTGATGGAATAATTATCTTATTCTTCCATTTTACTGCTGTTGTAGTTACCTGGTTTGCGGGTATTTCGCCGAGGGAAACCCAGGTGTCGGTGATGGTGTGGTAGGCCCAGGCTTTCTTGGGAAAACCCGGATGCTTGTCTTTAAGGGAGTCGGCAAGGTAAATCAGTTTACCATCTGTACCTCCAAGAATGAAGATGTGGCTTTGGCCGAAAGATGCACCCGGACCGGCCATCATGTTAACAGGGGCATCACTTTTTCTTGTCCATGGTGATTCGATATTCATGGGATCATATTCCCAAACGTCGTTCAGCATTTCATATGGCTCAGGCCCGGTGTAATTGTCCTTGATTCTTCGTCCGCCGATGATAAACAGAGCTTTATTTCTGCCATTATGCTGAGAAAGCACCGTTTGGACTAAGCGAGTTGGTCCGGGTAAAGATGGTAATACCTCCCAGTTAAAGGGATATCCTGATGAAGGGTCAGCAAGATAGGCTGAAATGGAGGATATATTTAGTCTCCAGAGATTATTAGTTGCTGAGGCAGGATCATGTCCGCTTTGCCCTCCCTGATAGTAAACATAATCGCCAATTATAGCTGCTCCTCCCTGTGTGGCCGGACTTGGTAAATCCGGTAGATCCAGTAATACCGGCTTGCTGCCAGTTTTATCAAGAGTTACCAGAAAGACATTTTTAAAAACAAGTTCGGAATTATGA
>CAYUNU010000167.1:0-7523 GCA_964446195.1 uncultured Porphyromonadaceae bacterium
CTCAGTCGGGGTGGTATAATTCGGGCAATGGAGATAATTCAAGTGGTTTCTCCGCCTTACCGGGAGGGAATTTAACAGTTTCTGATGAATTCAGTGGTATGGATAAATATGCTTTTTTTCATTCATCGTCTGATGAGGGCGATGGTAATTCACAATATTTCTATTTATCCTATGATTCTGAAGAATTGGACACAAAGATTAGGTCGAAGAGCAATGGCTTTTCGGTGCGGTGTGTCAGGGATGACTAGCTTAGCCCCTTATCCGGATAAGAAATCTCATTATCAAGATACTCGGCGTGGGTATTTTAATGTATTACCCTAGTATATTTTTTGAAATTTTTTCTGATAGATCTTATTGTCGCAGATTATTTGGATGAAATATGTGCCTGTCGGAATATCAGAAATGTCGATAGTAACAAGATCTGAATAAGTGACATTGTCAATATTCCGATTAAGAACTTTCTGACCCTGGATATTATGCACATGTATCTTTGCCGTGCCTGTGGCAGTTTGTGGCAATTCAATGAATAGTTTTTCATTTGCAGGATTTGGAAAGATTTCGATATTGCTTGATTGAAGAACATCTTTTTCTCCTGCAATATTAAATGAAATCCATTGTTCAGTGGTATCATTTCCACACACAGAGTTAATGGCAATTAGCTTCACCAGGTAATCTCCGGAGTATTCATATGTGTGTTGCGGCGATTCTTCAGATATTTGAAAGCCATCGCCAAATTCCCAAAAATACGACTCTGCGTTGGCACTGGTATTTGTAAAGGAAACAGTTTTGTGATTTATGCTTTTTGAAAACCTCGCGGTTGGATGTTTCGATACAATAAGAACCTCTTCCTTAATCGTCTGATCAAGTCCGTTAAGCGTTAAGGTAATTGTTTTAGAGCCACCAGAGCTGTATGTAACATGGTGAGGACCTGCGGTTATAGCTGTTCTCGGACTCGCACTGTTCCCGAAATCCCACAAGTAACTATCTTTAGTGCCAGATGACATATCTGTATAAACAACTTCGCTGCCCTGGCAAATCAACTCGGCTGAGAGTTCAAAATCAGGATTCCCTGGTTCTTCAATTGCGTACAGCTCAATATTATCAATTAGAGCTCCGTAACCAACCTCCCCATTATCTGTATAGAAAAATGCTATTTGTACATTTTCCTTCATGGCTTCATTTGGTAGATATGCTCTGTAATTAGCCCAATCATTATAACTCTTGGTTGGTCTGATTTCTGCAAAATCGACCCATTCATTGTCATCAAATACACGATACATTAAGTTCAACTTGTCCACTTGTTGCCATCTTCTAAATGCATAATCAAAGGATAGAACAATATGGCTTTGTTCGCTTAAGTTCAGTCCGTTAGAAGTTAGGTAGTCGCTAACAAGTTTATCTCCCGCAATACCTGAATTGATTGCAATAACATGGTTTGTATCATCGCTGCCCATATCAAGATCGGCCGGGGTGCCCCAATTAAAACCAGTTTCGGAATTTGCGATCATCCAACCAACATGTCCCTCTTCAAAATCCTGAGTGTAGGGCACAGCAAAATCTGCAGCAGGCATAACTTGTACCTCTGATGTTATTTCAGATTCATAGTCACCACTTTCGGTGTGATAGACTGCTGATACAGAATAGGCATATCTGGTACCATTCTCGGCAGTATCATCAATAAAGTTTCTGTCGGCCGGGGTGCCTATTATTACTCCATCCCGATAAACATTATGATAAGCAAGCTGACTGTGGTATGCGCCATCCCAGGCCAGACTCACTTTTGCATCGCTGGCAAGAACTCTTGTGCTAAATGGCCTGTCCCACATCTGAAGTGTATCAGGAAATAATCCAATTACAGCCGCCTGTCCTTCAGAAAAATTGCTGCTCCCTGGAGTCAATGAAGAAACCAGAAAATAACCATTTGAAGAACCAGACCAACCCCAGTTTACATGGAAGAAATCACCACTAAATCCGTCGAAGTTGAAAGCATGACCACCTGATCCTTGTCCTCTATAAATGACAGGTCTTTGATTGATTAATTCATTTTTTATAACTCTTACCCAGTCCTTTACTTCACTATAGCTTGACATCCTAACATACTGGCCGTCCGGATTGAAATGGAATGAGGATCTCATGAGGTTACCACCCCTGGATGTGCTTGCTCCTGATCCACCAGGGGCATAATTCATATGTAAAGCGAAGCCTGTATATAACATAGCTTTAGCAACATCCTCTGTTGCGCTTGTAAAAGGCATGTTTGCCCAATCAAACTGAATTGTATCCAGGTTTACAGCAAAATCACCATAATCGCTATGGGTATAACTATGTTCACCGCTAGGTTGAATTGGCCACTCCCAGTGTCTCATGATCTGAACCAAAGCAACAGCAACACACCCAGTAGGAGTATTTTCAGGGGTAAACTGGTTATATCCACTTCCTTGCCCCCACATGACTTTTAACATTGGTTCAACAACATCATCAGAATTCCCTCCCTTGAGTGATCTATGATTGGTATGACTCCAGGCTGTATGAGGCCGTTGATTAGCTGTAAGTCCATTTCGGGTTAGAGTGACCTCTCGTTGATATTGATCAAGGAAATCACCTATTGGATTATCAGGATTGTCGATCTCAGATTCTTCAAAACTATAGGCTAGTATCGGGGCTGTTCTGTAATCAGCTGATACCCAGATGAAACCTGATGGCTCAACTTTGAATTTATAGAGAGTTGCTATATTCTCAGTTGTAGCACTATCAATAAAGAAAATATTATTGATATTATTAGTTGCCTTTGATTTGGCCCATGTAGCAGCAAATTCGTGAGCTGCAGTCAGCGAAACTTTTTGAGCAAGTACTGATATTGGTGCAAGTAGAATGGCAAGAATAAGAATCCGGGAGTATAATATTTGTTTCATAATACAAAGAAATAAAACCTAATTGTATAATTAGTAGATTCTTCAAGTTTATACCTAATTGTACTCATCCTTATATTTAAGTCTCAGGTCTTAAGCTAGTGAGTCAATACAGGGGGGTAAGCAATTTTCCTGTCATAGTGTTTGCTAAATTATTTTGTTTTACTCAATATATTGAGTAAATTAACTCAGTGAATTGAGCAAAATGTTAAATTATGTATGAAAGGTCAGAATTACAGGCACTTAGATTAAGGATAAATGAACCACGAAAGTTCATTCAAGTGATTTTAGGGCCTCGTCAGGTTGGAAAAACAACCATGGTCGACCAATTATTTAAAGAATTGGACATACCAGGAATATTTGAATCTGCAGATGATATTCCCGGTGGGAGTGCCGAATGGCTTAAGCAAAACTGGGAGACTGCACGCTTGAAGATGAAATCTAAGGGAGTAAAAGAATTCCTTTTGATAATTGATGAGATTCAGAAAGTTCCAAATTGGAGTGAAACTGTGAAAAAGCTGTGGGACGAAGATTCTCGAAACTCGACAAATATTAAAGTCATTTTGCTTGGTTCTTCGCGTCTTTTAGTACAAAAAGGCCTTACAGAATCGCTGGCAGGTCGGTTTGAATCAATCTATCTGACTCATTGGTCATTTTCCGAAATGGAGGAAGCGTTTGGCTGGGATGCTAAAAAGTTTGCTTGGTTTGGTGGATATCCAGGGAGTGCAGGGATTATCAAAGATCAACCACGGTGGAAACATTATATCAAGGATTCACTTATAGAAACCAGCATATCAAAAGATATCCTGATGCTTACAAGGATTGATAAGCCAGCTCTGCTTAAGAAGTTGTTTGAGTTGGGCTGTTTGTATTCCGGCCAAATACTATCATACACCAAAATCATGGGACAACTTCAGGATGCCGGCAATACAACAACTCTTTCACATTATTTGAAACTTTTGGAAACAGCCGGTTTATTGGGCGGCATCGAAAAGTATTCCCACACAAGGATTCGCAAAAGGTCAAGCAGTCCAAAGTTTCAGGTTCACAACAATTCTTTACTAAGCTCTCAGAGTTCACTGCAATATGAGGAAATAGAAAAAGATTCAGCTGCATGGGGACGAATAGTAGAATCTGCAATTGGAGCCTATCTGGTAAATCAATCGATCAGAGAGAATTTCTCAGTGTATTATTGGCGGGAAGGTAATGATGAGGTTGATTTTGTTCTGGAGAGCGAGGGAAAAGTTGTAGCCATTGAGGTAAAAAGCAGTATTTCCAAAAACACTCGCGGAATCTATAATTTCACAAAAAAATTCGGAAATATCAAGACTTATTTAATTGATAACAAGAACCTTTCATGGGAAGAGTTCCTTAAAGTCAATCCTCTTGATCTTTTTTAGAATCAGACAAATATTTCATTTAGGTTTCGCCATGGCAACACCTGTTCCCGGGATCTGTCCTGATGGTTTTCGCCTCCATAGACGAGGTATTTGTCTATTTTGATGGATGGAAGATGCTTGTCGAGATATTTGAACCCTTTAAAGAAATCCTGATTTATTGTTTTTCCTGATTTAATTTCAATCGCTATGAGTCGTCCATCCAACTCAATTATCAGATCAACTTCATTACCATTTGAATCACGCAAAAAATAGAGTTTTGAACTGAGTTTGTGGTTATAAGAGTGCTTTTGGAATTCCGAAATTATAAATGACTCAAACAGACCTCCTTTGAGATAGTGACAGTCATAATCTTTTGTGTTTCGTATGCCAAGCAAATTGCAGGCGAGTCCGGTATCGTAAAAGAATAGTTTTGGTGATTTAATAAGCCTTTTGTTGAAATTCCTATACCAGGGTTGCTGAAGGAAAATGATATAACTTGTTTCCAGTATTGACAACCACGACTTAACAGTATTGACATCAACACCCAGGTTGTTTGAGAAGGTAGAATAATTTACAATCTGACCGGTGTGCCCTGCACAGAGTTGCAGGAAATTACTAAAACGCGACAAATCCCTAATTGAGGTAATTTGTCTCACATCTCTTTCAATGTAGGTGTTTGTGTAATCCTGAAGCCAGTTATTTACATCAAGGTTTTCGTTATATATTCTTGGATAGAAGCTTTTTACCAGGTAGTTTTCGTACCTATCCTCATGATAGATTGTATCCTCTAATTCTGATATAGAAAAAGGCAATAGGGTGAAAAGTGCTACTCTACCGGCTAGAGACTGACTAACAGATTGCATCAGCAGAATATTTTGTGAGCCGGTGATAATTACTTTACCTTTTGTTCTGTTCTCATCAACAAAGTACTGTATGGAGGAAAGCAGATCAGGAACCCGTTGAATTTCGTCAATTATGATACCAGATCCCATCTCAGATAGAAAACCTGTGGGATCAGTCTGAGCGAATTGTCGATGTTCCGGGAATTCCAGATTGTAATACTTATAATCACCAAACAGATGTTTTACTAAAGTCGTTTTGCCGGATTGTCTTGGGCCGGTAATGCAAATCACCGGCATTTTATCAAGTACCTTTAGTATTTCGGATTCTATTTCCCGTTTTATCATAGCATGCAAAATTGGAATACAATTCCAAAAATACATAAAAATATTCAGTTTAGGAAACTCTATAATTATGACCAAGGGTAGAGAGCTTATACGCCAGTCAAGCCATTCAGCTCAATTATCATGTGGCTTATTTAAGTTTTGGAAGATTTTGATAATTGCCGGGGTTGCTGTGCCTCTATCCCATAATTATTTTTTTCTCACAGATAATCAGTGGATTACAAAAATTGGTTAAAAATATTTCTTAAATCCATTAATGTTTTGGTTTGGCAGCTGGTATATGCATAGAGACGTGATTTAGGCGTCTTATATATATTTTTATTATAAACCAATTAACCAATATGAAAAAGACTAGATTATTAATTGTCGGTGGAAGTGTAACAATTATTTCACTATTTATCTTGCTCGTTACTATCAAAAAGGACTCATTTGCTGTTCCGGCACCAATTCCTGCTCCAAATTATTCTTCAATCACCATTGATTGTGATGAGTTAGGAACTAGTGACTACGTTTCTATTGAATACATGGGATACACTTCAGATTGTGAAGGATACACTCCTGAATGGTGTGGTGATGAGGGAACATTATATTTTGATTCTAATGGGCATGTTGAAATTGCTTCTCTGATAGGTGGCTATAGCTTTGGATATTTTGGAGTCAAAATAGTAGTTACCAAAGTTGGAGCAAATTGCACTTATCAAGAAACTAAATATGCAGGGGGTTATCACCTCCCTGATTCTTGTAATCCCGTAACCCAAAATATTTCCTTTGATATTGACTACCCATGGAATTGTCCCGAATAACTAAACTTGATAAAACTGGTCGTTCATAAAAATTTCAAGTCTATTAAATAGACGATAGTTGTATTATGGTTACCTTTCTTAAAATTTAGAAATATGCGGTTTGCTGTCCTATTAGTAATAATGACTATCGGACTTGTCCTTTCCTCTAGTTGTAACCGAACTGACACAGATCTAACAGCTCCTCCCCAGGCTGTGATTACTGTATCGTCTGATACCTTATTGACTACTACCTACATACAATTTGATTGTTCTAAATCTATTGCAGGAAATGTGAAAGATGAGATTTATTATCGCTGGGATTGGAACAATGATGGAATTTGGGACGAGGAATACTCGGGTGATCCCATGTTTGTGCATCGTTTTTATTCTAAAGGAACACACAAATCATTACTGGAAGTTCTTAATTCATCAGGATTAACTGATACCTGTAGTATTACTATGAGTATAGATCAGGATTATTCTAAGCCCCGTGCCTTGTTTCAAATAAGCCCCGAATATGGCAACAGAATTACTGAATTTACTTTTGATGCTTCTTTAACTAAAGACGATGAAGACTCCCTGGAGCAGCTTCAATTCAAATGGGATTGGCAAGGTGATGGGATTTGGGATACGGGTTTTAGCTCAAAATATATTGTTAAGCACACCTATTTCGAAACCGGTGATTTTCAGCCAACAATGGAAGTGAGAGATCCTCAGGGAATGAGTAGTCTGTTCATAGTTGATCTTGAGGTTAATCAGACTAACCCCGATATACATATGGAATTCAGCTGGGATCCTTTACACCCGCTCCAGGAGGATACTGTTCTGTTTGATGCCAGCCTAACGTATAATCCTGATGATCTAGAAAACATACTCCTGTATTATTGGAATTTCAGTCTTGGTGAACCTTTAAAAAACAGTGGCTGGCTAGGGCCTTTTGATGAGCCAACTATTGAACATATTTTTGAAATGGAGCATGAGTATAAGGCAACTCTGAAAGTTGTAGATGGCAATAGTCTGGAAAAAGAACTAAGCCAGCCAGTCAGGGTATTTCATTTGAACAGGCCTCCTGTGCCAACTTTTGCAATAAGCACCACAAGAGGTAATCTTACTACCCAGTTTTATTTTGATGCCTGGCGAACTGATGATATCGAGGATCGCCCTTCTCAAATAAAAGTGCGTTGGGATTTTGAAGGCGATGAAAGTTGGGATACAGAATTTAGTGAAGAAAAATATTACTACCACAAGTTTACTAGTCCTGGTGTATAT
>CAYUNU010000168.1:0-7481 GCA_964446195.1 uncultured Porphyromonadaceae bacterium
CACCAATGTAAATAGTGTTAATATCGTTAACATCAGGAATAATAGCATTTCCATAAAAATAATGAGATCCAGGTCCCCTGTTACTCGATTTATCCCAGGTGCTTCCACGATCAGATGAGTAGAAAAATTTACCCTCCGAATTGAGTACATACCTGTAATCTTTGTTTATGGGCGAACAAGCTATTGCACTGATCATGGCATTAGTACCCGCGCTAAAATCATAAGGCAATTCTGTTGCTGTGATTGACGACCTGTGCTCGAGATACCACAAATGATTGCCCGTTGTGCTGGTTCCTCCACCAATATATACCCTCTCCGGAAAATATGGATCAGCCATCAAAGGAGGTAACCAGAAATGATTGTCTCCCGTGAAATCCCAGGTCGACATAGTGTTACTTCCCGCAGCATTAGGATATCTCATGGCAAAACCCGGATATACAGTCCACAAACTTTTTCCACCATCACCGGATACAATATGCGCATAATCACCACTTATAGTTTGTTCAAAATTGGCAACACCATCAGTAGTTTCTACAGCCCTCTGAAAACCCTGATCCTGAGAACCAGCGTAAATAATATTGGGGTTTTCCCGATGAGTGTAGGTAGAATAATACTGACTTACATGCAGCCCCTGTAGTGAGATATTATTAACACCATCGAGACCATTATCCGACATATAAGATCCCCCATCAGTGGAAATAAAACATAACTCACCCCCATCAGGCTTGCGGATAAATTCAATCTCAGGAATATCAGCATGAAGCTTCGTTACTATATCACCATAATATTCCCCCCAGGTGTTAATAACCTGCCAGTTATTCCCTCCATCCAAACTTTTATAAGCATCAACCTCTCCAAAACCCATTAACAGAGGATTGATAGTGGATACACCAAAACTGTTCGACATAAATGGACCCTTATATAATTGTCCCCTGCTAGTCCACGTTTTGCCACCATCCTCCGAACCATAAAACCTGGTTGATTTTTCAATCTTGTACATTATATACAGATAAGTCTTGCCCTCACTGATACATCCATTCATCTGCAAGGTCTCTATACCATCATCAGAAAAATTTAAACCTACTGTACCCGAACGCTCCAAAACATCTTCTCCATTCAAAACCAATAACTCATTTTTGTTGATCAAATAAAGACTATCCATATCAAAGCGGGGAGTCCAAATATCAACTTTCGAGGAAGTTAAAATATTATCAAGCTCAGAAAAGCTTGTCCCGTAATCTGTTGATCTTAGTATATAACTTCTGCCTGATCTGTACATCAACAAATAAATAGTACCATCCGGCTGTGTAAGAGCTCTAACTAAATTGCCACCGTTAAACTTATTCAAACCATTGGCTCCTAACCAGTTCTGACCGTCATCATCAGTATATTGGAAAATTTTTGTCCCACTTAATGAACCATTATTATTGGCCATCGTAATTCTTACATTTCCATCATCCTTTTTTAATACCCTTAAATAAACAAGACCCTTTACATGATTGTAATCTGATAAACTTTCCCAGTTCTGACCCTGCATGTTACCTCTCCATATCTGTCCACCATCCGAAGCTCCGTATATATGCCCATTTTCAAAATCTACATCAATGCATCGCATCCTACCCGCCAAATTATGGGATCCCTTCTCGTTCCACTCACCCCTTAAACGCTCATTACCAATTTCAACAGGTCCTTTTCCTGATTTAAGATTTCTTTTTGCCGCTCTTGATTCCCTAAGTCTCTCAGTATTATCCTGATCAATTTGTCTCCAGTCATCCCCGGGAGCAGCGTAATGCATCTCCTCAATCCACTTTTTCTTCTCAAGATGCGATCCCTCATCTTCTTCATTGATAATGACTACATCTGTAGGAACAGGAAATGTATTTTCCCTTTTGTTTATAGAATTTGTTCCAAAACCAATAACAAGAGCCATTAATACAGCTCCACCAAATAAAATATTACGTCTCATTATTTTAATCTCTATTCTTATTTTCAAAGTTAAAACAAAAGTTTCTGATCAACATCAGGGATCTTTCCTAAATGTAAAAAAGCCCTTTCTGTTGCTTCCCTTCCCCGTGGAGTCCTCTTAATAAACCCTTCCTGAATAAGAAATGGTTCGTATACTTCCTCAATAGTGCCTGGCTCTTCTCCTACACTGATAGCCAAGGTTGATAAACCTACAGGCCTACCCTTAAATTTTTCAACCAGAGTATAAAGAATCTTGTTGTCCATATGATCTAAACCATTGGCATCAATATTTAAAGCATCCAAACCATATTTAGTTATCTCAATATCAATATTTCCATCACTTTTTACCTGAGCAAAATCCCTTACTCGACGCAATAAAGCATTTGATATTCGCGGTGTCCCCCTGCTCCTGTTGGAAATTTCTATGGCAGCCTCATTACTGATCTCAACTTTTAAAATACTTGCCGAACGTTTGATAATACCCGTTAATACAGATTTATCATAATATTCGAGATGACAATTGATACCAAACCTAGCCCTGAGCGGACTGGTTAAAAGCCCCGATCGTGTTGTAGCCCCAATAAGCGTAAAAGGATTTAAATCTATTTGTATCGACCTTGCACCCGGTCCCTTGTCTATCATTATATCAATTCTGAAATCTTCCATTGCCGAATATAAATACTCCTCAACAATAGGACTCAAACGATGAATTTCATCAATAAACAATACATCCCCCTCCTCTAAACCCGTTAGCAAACCTGCAAGATCACCCGCCTTATCTAAAACCGGACCCGATGTTATTTTTATCCCTACACCCAGCTCTGAGGCAATAATATTGGATAATGTTGTTTTGCCTAAACCCGGAGGTCCATGAAACAAAACATGATCCAAAGCTTCTTTCCTCATCTTCGAAGCCTCAACAAATACCTTCAGATTTTCAGTTATCTTATCCTGACCGGCAAAATCCGAGAATTTTATCGGCCTTAATTTCTTTTCATATTCATTCTCATCATCAGCAAATTCCTCTTTTCTAAAATCAACTTTTTCTTCCATATCTTATCACAATTATCACTGATTTGTAATGGTTTAAAACTAAGATTAATATTTCAACTAATATTTTTCTAAATCAACCTTAACCCCATTTATTCTTATCAAAACATCATTTTCATAAGTCATAGAAATCAATACATTACCCTCTCTGTCAAATTTTCTCCAAGTCCTGTTTCTCAAACCCATCTCCCAATATTGATCCTCTTTTAATTTACCATCCTCATAGTAAATTCTATGCTTCCCATCTTCATTTCCCTGTATATATCTACCTTCAAATTTCTTTTTTCCATCAGGATAAAAATATCTCCATAAGCCATCCTTCAAAGCATAGGTATATGAACCCTCCTCTATCTGATCTCCAACATTATAATACCATTCCCCCTCCTTATTTCCTTCAATATATTCACCCTTGGCAATAATATTTCCTGATTTATCATATTCAACAGATAAACCATCTTCCTTTCCACGATAAT
The DNA here is from genome assembly GCA_964446195.1 of uncultured Porphyromonadaceae bacterium. Classification (GTDB taxonomy): domain Bacteria; phylum Bacteroidota; class Bacteroidia; order Bacteroidales; family UBA12481; genus JAUVKA01. The sequence continues at coordinate 3,489 of CAYUNU010000168.1, forward strand.
AATTTTCCTCCCTGAGAATATTTCCATCATGATAATACCATATCCATAAGCCATCTGTCTTCCCATCTCGATAATTACCAGTCTGCTCAAGCTTACCATCAGGATAATAAAAATTCCATTTTCCAGTACGCATATTCTCTCTAAAATCACCCTCAGAACTAATACTACCATTAGAAAAATAAAACTTCCAATGCTCATTCTTTAAGCCCTTTTCATTCATCAAACCCTGGGAAATAACATTACCCGACTCACTAAATTCTTTTGTTTTTATAACAGACTCGTTTTCAGTATATTCCCGATGCACACCCACTGGTACACCCTCAATAAATCCACCACTCGCAATGATGTTTCCTTCATCATCAAATTGAGTCTGAATTTCAATATCTATCTTTTCCTCAGGATCCTTTTCAATCTCTTTACCCGCACTGTAAAATTTTGAAACCAATAACCTGCCCTTTTCATCATATTCACGATAATAACCATTCAGTAGATTATCCTTGTAATTACTATCTATCCTGATGTTATCATTGTCGTAATATTCCCTCCATATGCCTTGCTTATAATTTCTATCATCGACTTGGTTAATAAACTCCCTGTCGATCATAAAACCATTGTGATACTTGTAAATAACCTGTATCACACTGTCCGAATTAAATTCTCTGCTTAAACCCTCCCTCTTACCACCTTTATATCTGACAACCTGTTCAATTTTACCGCCTCTATTATAGTAATATCCTATACCCTCTCTGATGTTATCAAGATAAAGCTCCTTTGATTTTAACCCATATTCTACCGAATCTAAACCCTGTATCCTCTGATAAATGAAGTGATAACCACTCTTATTTCCTTTTAAATAACTAATAGATTCTAATAGATTTGCTCCTTCATCGTAAAAATTCCAAATACTGTCGAGCAAATAATTATTGCGCAGCCCAATAGATTTTATATTGCCGTTAACATGGTAGGTTTTCCATAAACCATCAGGCTTACCATCACGAAAAAATCCCTCACTGGATACTTGTCCATTGCCGTAGAAAAATTGTGTAAAACCATCTTTAATTGTGCTATTATCCTGACAATTAGAGGAGTTAGCAACAATAAGTAATAACAATATAAAAGATAATTTTTTCATAATTAATCACTGTTGAATATTAAATTCAACCAGATAAAGGTAAAACATAATACAGAACGAACAATCAGTTCAATTCAGGATTGAGATATCAGAATACATTATTATTATTATATATATTTTAAAATCTATTAATGATAATGATAATATCCTGTTGATACTGTTAATAAAAATTTGACCTTTAAGAAAAGACAAAAATTATACCGATTTTAACACAGGTAATTAACAGTTTTTATCTTATTTGATTATTGAAAATGAGTAAAATGAAAAAGTAATTAACATATTGTTGATTACTGATAAGTTGAAAAATTTTCATCTTTGCGGAGTATAATATCTGTTTAAAAGATGGTGATTTTTTTAAGTCTAAATCTCAAAACTTATTCTTGTAATATTTGAAATTATTTTCATACAATGTTAATCATGAAAAATGCAAGAGTATCTTTTTGAAAGTTTTGAAATTTTTATCATCAGATTGTTAATATTTTGTTGATAGTAGTAAAAATCATTAAATCAGAGATTTATAACTTAAGTGTGCTAATGATTTTTGCTTTTTAGAATTTATATTATAATTATATTTTGAGTATTAATAACTTACAGCCTTGTTGAAAAAAAGGACAAACTGTCGATAACAATGAACTACAAAAAAATTGGTTTAGCATCCGACCATGCCGGTTTTAGATTGAAAGAATATCTGAAAGTAAAGTTAGAAAAAGAAGCTTATGAGTTGATTGATTTTGGTTGTTATTCGGTAGATAGTTGTGATTATCCCGATTTTGCACATCCTATGGCTAAAGCCTTAACAGAGGGGAAAATTGATGTGGGTTTTTCTATGTGTGGAAGTGGAAATGGTATCAACATGGTTGTAAATAAACATGAGAAAATTAGATCTGCATTATGTTGGAATAAAGAGATTGCTCAATTGGCAAGATCTCATAATGATGCAAATATTTGTGCTTTACCTGCAAGATTTATAGCACCTGTTACAGCCTGGCAGATTTGTAAAATATTTCTGAATACCGAATTTGAGGGTGGCAGACATAAAAGAAGGATAGATAAAATACCAATTCAGGATTAGGAAATGGAAGCCAGGGAAAAGAAATTTAAGATAGAGGCTGAGAAATATGGCTTTGACAGTGCTTACAGAAAAACAATAAATCATAACCTTAATCAGTATAAAAAAGCTGTTGTCAAAGGGAAAAATTTCTATTCTTCACTCGACAAGGCAAAAGATAGTGCTTCAAGGGTTAAAGATTATGTTTTAAATAATCTCGATAAGCTACTTATTCAATTTGAAAAGAATGCCTTACAAAATGGAATTGAGGTTGTGTGGGCTAAAGATATTAATACAGCTCTTGATCATGTTAAAAATATTGTAGAGAAAGAAGAGGCAAAGCTGGTTGTGAAAAGTAAATCAATGATCAGTGAAGAGCTGGAACTGAATGATTTTCTTGAAAAAAATGGTGTTAGAAGCGTTGAAACAGACCTTGGAGAATTTATCGTACAGCAAGCTGATGAAAAACCCTTCCATATTCTTACACCTGCTATGCATAAATCAAAGGAAGATGTTGCAAAGCTGTTTAAGGAAAAATATGATACACCCGAAAATGCCAGTCCGGAAGAAATAACAAAATTTGTGCGTAAAATTCTGAGAGAAGAATTTATGCAGGCAGATATTGGCATCAGTGGAGCAAATTTTTTGATTGCTGATACAGGAAGTATTGCCCTTACAGAAAATGAAGGAAACGGATTAATGACCACTGCCTGGCCCAGAGTCCATCTGGCAATAACTGGTGTGGAAAAAATATTACCCTCTCTTAGTGATCTGGATCTCTTTTGGAACCTGGTTTCAGTTGTGGGTACAGGCCAGAATATTACAGCTTATAACTCCATAATATCCGGACCAAAAAGAGATAGTGAAACAGACGGACCTGAGAAAATGTATCTCATTCTTCTGGATGCGGGAAGAACAAATCTCTTCGATCAGAAAGATCATTTTGCGGCCCTCAAATGTATAAGATGTGGTGCTTGCCTGAATTACTGTCCGGTTTATAAAACAATTGGCGGACATACCTATAATACAGTATATTCCGGGCCAATTGGATCAGTGATTTCAATGTACCTCGAGAGCTCAGAGAATGCCGGTCATCTAAATTTTGCTTCATCTCTATGTGGTAAATGCACCGAAGTTTGTCCGGTTAAAATACCTCTGCACAAAATGCTTTTACTTAACAGAAAAAAGCTTGTTGAGAAAGGACATAAAGCAAAATTTGAGAATACCTTTTTTAAGTATTATAAACGTTATATGCTTAAAAGAAAAAAACTGGACAGAATGAGTTCGAGATGGAAGAACAAAGCCATGAGAAGCATAGGCAAAAAGGCCTGGGGAGATAGAAGAGAAGCTCCTGTTTTTGCAAAAGACTCATTCAATAAAAGATGGAAAATTAAGAATCACGACCTGTAAAATCGCTTGAATAGTCTTTTTGTTAGTGCATAGTAAAAGACTATTGCCATAAGCCCACCTGCTATATCAGATAAGAAATCAAAAGTATCACCCGAGCGAACAGTAAACCACCTGTCCTGAGCTATTTCAATAAATCCTCCATAAAGAACAACTATGCTTATCACAATGGGAATAGATAGTTTTCTTACAAGAATATTATTGGATAAATCTAAAACAGGCATAATGAATGAAGCAAGAATAAAATATAAGCCTGCATGCACAATTTTATCAAAATGCGGAATAGATGGTGATTTAGGAAGAGAACTGCCGGGTATGGAACTAAGAACCATAATTAATATACCCCACAAGATGCTTATTATCACTAGCTTTTTGATCATTTACAGGATTTTAGGTGACAGGATAA